>NZ_BAAFZH010000104.1:0-288684 GCF_054684315.1 Scytonema sp. NUACC21
GATGTTTTTCTTGAATTTCAGCAATTATAGGCATAGAACTGCTGTGCAAATCTGAACGCAACCGAGCAGAGATTTGCGACGGATCAACAGCTACTACTACCATAATCGCTTTAAATTGACAAGGCTCCCAAGAATGAAAATACCCTAGAGAAAAGTTAGTCTAGGGTTTGATATTGAATATATTTAATATGGGTATAATGCAAAAAGTGTGGTTTTTTATACCATACCTTGGCTATTTATTGAAACCTTACCTTCAACTATTAGGAAGGCAAGGTTTTTGTTATGCTATCTTACTCGCTATTGCTTTGCTGCTACCTTGCGGCAGATCTGTGATATTAAAAGCGTTTGTTAATTAAATGCCTTTATGCACCGAAGACGCATGCGATTGTAGCGTGCGACAAACAAGCGCGTTGAAGTGCATCGGAGGGCGTTGGTGTTGCTTTATCGCTATTTTAAAGCATTGCGTCCAACAATTGCGATCGCTTGTATCTGATGGTGCCCGGACACAGTTCAGTCCAATACTATGTATATATATAGTTAAAAACGTTTCGCTTGGCTGGCAACAGATGATGACACGGTAGAATATTACAGGTACTTGGATTGGTGAATACTCTTACGACCCAGGCGAATTATATCCAAATCATCAACCAAGTGTTCCTTTTACATTAGTGCTACAACAGCTTTGTTTTGGTAGATTGCGAGGGCAAGTTCAAGACGATCCGCAAAGAAGAATGCCAGATCAAGGTTTTGTTAAAGGACAAAAGTTGTGCCTATAAGTATCGGAATAATGACAGATGAGGTGAATGCATAGTATCCCTCATCATGGTTAGCGATCGCACTCTGGTAGGGGCTGGTTCATCTCAAACTTACTTACACTTATTTCCCTTATATGCTCCTTCTCCTTTAAGAGCTATAATTCACTCATTAAAAGAAGATTTTCACAATTTATTTGAAGACAATAAAGATGTGAATACGGGGAGTCTAAAATTAATCGATTGGTTAAAGAAAGCCAAACCATATTATCAAAAAAGTGTGCGGACAATTCAACGGTGGTTTGGAGAAATAGTCGGATATTTTGAACGAGGAACTACCAGTGGAATAGTAGAAGGAATCAATAATAAATTGAAGTTAATATGGATGGCAATTTGAGACAATTCAGGTTAAAGGCTACATTTAACCAGTTTGGACACCAAAGCAGAGAACCCCACAACACAAGAAAACAAACCTACTACCCAACCCCTGCGTGATGTCAAGGTATAAACTATACTAGCAGCTGGTAAATGCCCTTCTGGAGCATTTGTGTTAAAGTTCAGATCCGAGTAGAATAACCAATCGTCATTCACACGCCAACTGATGCGATCGCAAAACTTGCACCATGTTTCATAATCACCATCAGGTTGATCGGCTACGCTTTCCCAAATGTGCTGTTGCACACTAAAGCCGAAACGCCCATTGCTGTACTTCAGCCAAAGCAGATCGATGGTGCAAAGCTCAATACAGGGAAATTTATTGATAGATTCAATATTTAGCCAGCCTTCTTTGTCTCGTCTTGCAACTTTTAACATTATGGCAAGAGTTTCCCGATCTGCTTCTTTCCAATTGCCAGCTACTAAGAAATCGCGCAACCGCTTGTAACTTATTCCCTCTGCTGAATAAAACCTAGTAGATCTATCAATATAATCACTTTGTATCAGTTGATTCTTAAAATTTTCTAAATTTTTATTGAATATGGGAATACTAGAGGTTCGTTGGATTTCAGACTGAGAACATAACCCTTTACCCAGCAAATCTTTTTTACTTAAGCCTTGTTGTATCAAATAAGGAGAATTAACTTCCCCATTTTTTTGCAAATAAACAAATTGGGGGGTGAGGTTTGATTTAGAATCCAAATTTGCTGCTTTAAGATGAGCAATTCTTTGGATTGCCTGGATTTTATCTGTATTTGGAGCAGAAGCTGCTGCATTCATCTGCATCCAAAGTTGCTCTGCCAGTTCCAGATTACCGCTAACCTCAGCTTGGAAAGCATTGATTTTAAGAGTATTAATCTCATTTAGATTTGCGTATTTTGATCTAATAATTAAACTCGATTTATTTATACTTTCAGCATTAGTATAAGGTGTTTGCTTAGAATTGTGATATTGGCTAACAAGTTGTGGAACCCGGAAACTGAGATACTGGTTTAACCGCCCAACTGTGGCGCATTGTCCTTGAGTACCTAAACCTTCTAATAGAGCATAGGTAAAGGCACCTGTTTGTAATTTTTCAATTTCATAAGAGTATTCATCAGGGCTACAGGAAAAAATGCTGACTATTCCGGTTTGATTTGCTATTTTTTGTGTTTGTTGCCCAAATTTTTCTTGATTGTGCTTGTTTTGCTGGTGGCAAGCATCTAAAATAAGGACAATATTATTAGTTCCGCTACGGCACAAGCATTCGATAATATAATTAATAGAAATTGCTGTGTTTTCAATATCTTCTGGATTACCATCAGAGGGCATGAGATAATCAAGATTGCCATGTAATATTCCATGACCACTGAAAAAAAACCAAAAATTATCTCCTATTTCTAAAAAGGGAGCTTCAGATAATTGTTGCAAAAATTTTAGCAAGTTAGCACGGGAAGGATGATTTACAGTTCTATCGTGTGTAAATGAATTATTGGAGAATAAAAAGACCTGCTCAAAATCAGCCTCATAAAGGAGGAAATCCCGCATTAACTGTGCATCTCGCTCGGCATATTTGAGCGGTTGTAGAAAATCGTACTGATTGATACCAATCACCAATGCCCAGTTTTTTATCATTTTAGTTTTTTTGTGATTCTCTTTATATTTAAATTGCAATAACTCATAGTCTTTGACAAATCGCCGACAGACCATCAATTAACTGAAAGTGTGCTCCACAATCCAAGGTTTTTTGAGTAGGACAAAGCCCTTAGGGGTAGCTATTTACATCAATGCCTTGTCAAAAAGGGGGTTAACTTTATCATAAGAAATTGCAGATTCTGGTTATTTGACTACATCTTTGACAAAATCAAAGGGTTTCTCGCCCCCACGCTCATTTATATGGCAGATATAAACCAGTGTTACGCATCATCTGAAGGTTTAAAGCTCCCACCAAATGCAGTTCCTGTGAAGCGTTAAGCGTTCCCTTTTACAAGTCAAATAGGATGCCGATATAAGTTTATAAGTTTTCCACCTCAAGGGTTAAATTATTATAAACTCTTTCATTTATTTCCATACAACTTTTTACATTTTCTGCAGTAGTTATTATAAAGCCTAAACGCATTGAAAACTCTTTGGGTGGGAGTAAAAGTAAATCTCCAGTTTTAACTTCCCAACTTACTTGCTGTACACCGTCCCATGTAAATACAATAGGGTCAACGGATACTTTTTTAACACGTACATCATTGTTGGGATAAATAAATCTTATTAAAGATGCTTTATTCCTTGTCGCAATTAGATTTGGTTCCACTCCAACTGCTATATCTGCGGCAGCTAATGAGAGATCAATCCCAGTAGAAAGATAAACTAAATAAGGTATTAAATCACCTCCAAGCCTTGCACCTAACTCTATTAATCTTGGTCCTTTCTTAGTTAGTCGGACTTCAGTATGGGTAACACCTATATCTACTTCTAATGCATGGTGTGCGTTAATAACTAGTTCTTCAATAAGCTGTTTCTGTTCAAGAAATTCACTTTGAGAAACTTGGTGTCCAATTTCCTCAAAATATGGATAAAATCCAATTTCTTTTCGTGTAATTGCAACAATAGATACATGACCTTCAATAACTACACTTTCCACACTATACTCTGGACCATCTAAATATTCTTCTAATAAAATTACTTGCTCCTTTGAAAATCTAGGATTTGTTGCAGAAGTGGCAATTCTATATGATTCATGCAAATCTTTTTCAGACTCTACTTTGACAACACCTATACTGCTAGCCATTTTTGCCGGTTTTAAAACAATTGGAAACCTAATTTTATTTGCATAAAAAATAGCTTCTTCTTCTGAGTTTACTATATAGCTACTGCATGAAGAAATATTTAATTTATTAAAGGCTTCCCGCATTAAATATTTATCACGACAAGATTTAGCCGAATTTACACTTATATATTTTAGGTTTAATTCTCTTGCCACTAAGGCAGTAAGTTCAATTGAAGGTTCTTCATAAGTTAAGATTCCATCTATCTTATGTTTCGTTTGAAGATGTTTGGCTGCTTCAATCACTTCTTTCTCATCCATCATGTTTGCTAAAGCAAAGTCATGCACATAAGATCTTTGCCATGTTGGCTCATCTTGTTGTATTAATAAAATTGAATATTTTTTGGCTATTGAGGAAATTGAATATTCTCGATAAACTTGTGAACCACTTCCTATCATCAATAACTTCATCATAATTTTTCTCCTTAACTATTTAACTTTTAGTTTTTAATTTTGACATTGACTAAAACAATTATACAGATTTTTTAAAACATAAAATAAAAAGATTTTTTTTGTTATAAAAACTTGAAATTTTATGTTTTTAAAAAGCACACATGAACTGCTATTTGTACGGATTCATCATATCATAAGCTACTTTCCTTGAAATTCAATTGAACTTTTGCTTGAGCTAAATTTTAAATAGACAAGACCTGAAAGTAATGCTAAAACTCCTGACAATATAAAAGCTTCAACAAAATTCGAGCTTTCTAATAAGCCTCCATATACTTTAGCTAATACCGCACTTCCTAAATAGAAACCAATTTCTCTGTAGCTTGACATTACAGACCTGTCTTGATAGCTAACAGTTGATACAGAAAGAATATCAAGATATGGCATTTGACAGTAATGTAATCCTTGCCTAAATAAGTATAAGAACATAAATAGCATTGGTTCGTTGGTTATACCTGCACAAACTAGTAATGGTACTGATAAAAACATCGCATATGAACCTGCTCTTTCATTACTGAAATAATTTGCAATTATTGGAGCTAATGCCGCTCCTACAAAACTTACAATTTTTTCTATAAAAATTAAATAACTCATCATAGGCGTATCAAATCCCCAATGCGATTGAAGAATTATATTGATAAAACGCATTGCCAGAGTTGCTGAACCTCCAACAAGAAATGCTAAAGTTGCTATTTTGATCATTGGAGCTTTAGGAAATATGTTGGTTAATTTATCCTTTCCTCCAGTTGATTCATATTTAAATTTAATGAAATATCGTATTACACCGATAAGCGTGCAGAATATGCCTGAAATGAAAAGTGTTAATTGATATTGAGAAAAGTATTTACTTGTTAACCAATAAGGTAGTTGACCTCCCAGTAAAGTTCCCACTCCATCCCAAAATAAATAGGTGACGTATATAAAACTGAATAATTGTGTTCTTTTTTCGTCTGAAACCTCACCTGCAATGGTTGATGATTCTGTTGTGAACATTATTATCCCTCCCAAGGCATTTAATGCTTGTAGGAATCCTAAGATGTACAGATTAGTAAACCATGGAATTAAAAGCATTGTTATACCAAAAAGTAAAGAACCTCCAACTAAAAACCAACGACGACCATAACGATCTGCAAGCAGCCCTGAAGGAATAGAAGTTATACTCATTACGATAAAATTTATTAAGTATAACGTTCCTATATCATCTGAGTTTATTCCTATCTCCAGTAGATGCAAGTTATAAACTAGCTCGTAAATACCAGTACCTACTCCAAAAAATATACAACTCAGTAAATAAAGTTTTACATTTCTAGGAAACTGTAATATTTGTTGTAATTTCATTCAGTTAATTACCTAATTTCTCTTTTTTTGGCTTCAATTAAAGTGCTTTATTGACAGGATTTATTTCTTGTATAAGAAATAACAACAATTGAACTGTGCTCGCGTACTATGCATAAACTAACTCAACCGCAGATATAGCAATCCGAATTGAAATGTGAGAAAGACGTAGATTAAAAATATATATTTATAAGCTTTTCAGCGTTTTTTCTCACAATTGATTTAGAATGACTATAACTATCTTCCAATTACTTTATAGTCAGAAGAAATCTGATAAGTTGCCTGAACAAATGCGGCAATGAGTGGTGGAAGCTGATGAACAAGGGCGATACGCTCTGGTTGAAACAATGTTGCTACAAAGAACGGGTGATTATCTAATTCCACGGCACGAACTTCGCTCTTGCTATCGTATGCACTGACGCGAAGTCCTCCCGAAAGCAGTCTCTCTTGAAATGCAGGATTCAGTCCAAAACGGCATCTGTAGCTCTCTACGGCTTCTTCCCGTTCATAAGCAACAGCAATCCGAGATCCGGATCGAAAACGTACTAAAGAGGATGTTTCAACGAGCTCGCATGCTAATGGCGAAATTACCAGTCGTAACCCGTTAGGTGCAGTTTCGGCATGATCCGCATCGTCCCAACCTAAAACATTCCTAGCGTACTCTATGATGGTGTGCTGAAACCCGCCGCATGTGCCTAGAAATGGAAGTTTTTGCTCACGCGCATATTTGATAGCTAGCAATGCTCCTTCCATGCTTCGATATGGGCTGGCTGGGACGCACCAAAGCCCATCAAAGCCCGCAACCCGTGAAGTATTGACGATCTCTTCTGTTGGTACCCATACGGGGTTAATCTCCGCTGCCACGGAGGTTGCGGCAAGTTCTAATGCAATAGGTATTGCACGATGTGCTGGCACGGTTGCATCGTAATTACCTATAAGCGCAATACGAATCTTAATTCCCATAAATTTATTTCAATGTTTATCTGAACTAAGTAATGATTTTTGTGCAAGGGGTAAACTATCTTCCAAGTTATTAATTATTAGGTAGGCAGTATCCTTAAGTTTATTTTGCTCTTCACAAACCAAGTAAGCTTGCCCTGCGTAATTAAGTACCCCAGTTTCAAAGTCATAAATTGGAAATGCTGAATCCTGAGAAATTGACTGGGACATTAATATCTCTACCGTTCCCTGACCATTAGTCAATATATTCCAATCCACGGAATCGGTTTTGAATACCCGGTTACTGTTCCAAGGTTGCCCGCTAGTGTTACAACCAATTAATGCAACCGACGCAGCACCGCATTTAGGTTTGGCAGATTCAAATTGTGGAATTTCGCACGCTTCATTCAGGAGAATGCTAAAGAACAAATCAACAAAATCAAACCCATAGACATCGTACAGTTCCTTAGCAATCCCAACTCCGCCCATTCTAGCAGATGTTTCCAAGAACGAAACTTCATTGTTTGCCATTAGCTTCAACTCTGTGTGAGTGGCACAATTCTCCAATTCAAGTGCATTTATTGCCTGTGTCACCAAAGCCACGATCTTGGCTTTTTTATCATCTGTTAATATGCATGGGGCCAAATTTCCAAGTTCGGTAAAGGGAGGTACAGTTTTTAATCTACCTGTCATGGCCAAAGGATAATAGATTCCATTTTTTACCAAGCCTTCAACACTTACAAAATCGCCGTAGTCTGGCTCATTATACCACGAATCTGTTGTTGATTTAATGATTTCTTCTGCAATCAACATTGGGAATTTTGAATCTTCTGAAAATTCATGGTCGCCAGTTTTTCGCGCCATCTCAATGACTTCGATTATTTTCTGTATGCAAAATTCGGTTTCTTCATGTCGCTCCACTTTTTGCATAGCGATCGACCCCGCACCATAAGCGACTTTAATAATGAAGGGAGTAGCAAGTTCTTTTGTCTTTGTAATATCTGAAAGGTTTTTGATAGCATAGAATTTAGGCTGAGGTATACCGGCTTCAGCCCAACGCTCACGCATTAATACCTTATTACGAGCCAAATCTACGTTTTTACCAACCCCTCTAACTCCGAGCTTTTCAGCTATTTCCGACACATCTTTTAAAATGAATTCAGCAAATGTGAATAAAGCATCTGGCAATAGTGCAACCGCTCTTTGGTAAACACATTGTAAAGCTTCACTGGGTGCAAGATTGCTAAAATCTTCAACTAGTTGGCTATATCTTTCAATAATCTTTCTATTGTATGGAGAAGCAGCGCTAACAATGAAAGTGTAAATATCGCCCCTTTGCGCTAATTTTGGATAAAAATAATCAACTGGAGGACCACCTATTGAATAAACATAAACTATCTTTTTCTTCATTGTTTCCTTACTTTTGAATTTTACTCATTGAGGTATGCCTCTCCAACTTAGCAATTCTTTTAAAGAATTAGACAAAATGTAACTAACTTTTTAGTAAGTCTGGCTTTTGTTAAGAGGCACAATAGTTTTGCTAACACCTACTAACGCAAGAAGCTGCAGAATTTGTTTCCATACACAAATCCATCAATTCCGGTTAGCTTACAGTAGTTATAGAGGTCGCTTGTCCGATTGATAAATCCGGTGCCGTTGAAGTTTAAAGATGTATTACATAAGATACCAACGCCAGATATCTCTTTTACGTTCTGAAGAAGCCTATGCATTATTGGATTCTGTTGCTGATTAACGGTCTGCACTCTCGCGGTATTATCAACGTGAGTAATTGCTTGCAGATCGGTATTAATAACTTTTTGGAAATATAGCATATAAGGTGAAGAACCCTGCCAGTCAAAATGTACAGATACATCTTCTTCCAAACAAATTGGCGCAATAGGTCTAAATCCTTCGCGTCGCTTAATTCGGTTAAGACGATTTTTTGTATCTATAGAGAATGGAGAAGCAAGAATCGAACGGTTACCCAGCGCCCTGGGACCAATTTCACACCTACCCTGCGTCCAAGCAACGATATTTCCAACATTTATGAATTTAGCAACCTCTGTCAGATCTAGCGTCTGAACTTTAACATCAGGCATGGCAACAGTGTCTTCAACAAACTCCTGACCACAGTATACAGACCATTCTACTTTGGCATTACCGGTAAACTCTCTCATTGCATCAATAGCTGTCCCTATAGCCGACCCTGTATCATTGGTACAAGGTGGAACAAATACATCCGAGAATAAGCCTGTATTTTTCCACATGGTGTTCCAGTCGCAGTTGAGACCACAACCTCCAACAACTAACAAAGGATAACCTTTTGTTAGATGTTCCTTTGCATATAAGTAGAAGCGATCGAACAAGCTGTTAGAGAACCGCTTAGCAAGTCGGGTGAACTCCGGAGTTTCAAGACCAATATTGTAATAGGGAGACCACTTTACATCCTCTTTGCTTAGACTTAAAAGAATGCTATCTCGATTTAGTAAGAACTCGGTGATTTCTTTCTCGTCAGAAGTCAGAAAGCCAGATTCACCATAGGCACACAAAGCCATAAGCTTTCCTGGATCTTCAAATCTTAGCTTTCCCTTCGGTAAGTTGAAGGTTGGATCGGCCAGGGCATACAAGAAAGCATACTTGTTTCCTGGCGTTTTCATTACCGTACCGATATGAGATATATTCAATTTTTCGTCAATTTCATAAAAATCACCAAGAGCACCTTCCCATATCAAGATATAACAGGGCTGCCCTTGCTCAAAAGGTGATAGTCCATAGGCACACCAGATATGCGATCGCTCATGGCTGTTACTAAAGTACTGAACTTCCGTCCCGAAGAATTTGAGCGCTCCTGTTTGAACGGTATTGCTGTCGATCCCATAGTATCCAGCACCAATCGGGGCACTTTCATCAAAGCCGTTCTTGCTCCAACCACTTATTGCTAGAACATCGGGAATATGCGGTGCAATTGCTGCAGTTTCCATTAATAGATTTGGATTTAAGGAGTCGTAACGAGGGAAACTGTCTTTCTCTGGTTCGTAAGACCACTCCAACCTCTTAGAATCGGTGTCAAGAAAAGCGATCGCCCCGTCGTGTCCGGGTTTCATTGAAAATATCTTCATTAATTTCCTTTTTTACCTAATGTGTATAAAGTGCTTACAAGTGAAGACCCTTTGGAACAACTAGAAAAAGTTAACCCGTGTAGTTTGTCAGGGGTGATTGTGGATGTAGACCTTACCCCCAACTCTTGCAATTAATATTTAAAGAAAGAACTGTCGAGATACCTAACCCATTACCTGAGAGGATAAATTGAGCTCTGTTCCTTTTTTTTCTTTCCCAAAATCTTTTGAAATAGACGACGAATTTTGTTAAAACCGCCTTTTGAGCGATTATTATTGGTTGGCTGGTTTTGGTCTTGCTCAGTTTTCATTGGAACCTCTTAAGTTTCTCTTACGTAATCTGGTTGCTGCAACACTTTTTTGTGGATTATGTTTGCGACTTCATCGTACCCTTCGTCATTAAAATGTACTCTATCAACAAACAAGTAATCACTAATTTTCTGGGAATCCCTTAAAAGCAAATTCATGTCTTCAAATTGAATTTTGCGAGACACGCAACTAGTGCGTATTGCATCTGCAAATATTCCATGAATTTCCTTGCTCAGGATGTTTTTAAACAATCGCCAGAAGTTATTTGGGCAACTATCAATAGCATGGAATATATCCTCTTCATCTGGAGTAAGATAATCCCTTGTCCAATAAGACATCGGCTGTAAAATGAAGATAAGCCTTGCATTAAATGGTGCGATTACTTGTTGCCATTGATACAGAGCATTTGACACTGCAAATGCTGCACGTTGAACTCGTTCCTGAGTATTAGTACTATCATCCGTAATGATTTTATCGGCGATATTTTCTTGGTTCACAAGGCTGCTGATATAACTTTTCAATCGCCTCAACGGGTTTTTGTTCCTATTATCAAGGTCGGAGGCATAGGTTCTTAAGCGTTGCTTCAAGTCATCATTGTACTTATCCATGTAGTGATTATACTCAAAGGAATAATAATAACGCCCATGATCGCTAGTGAGGTTATCAGGTAAGCCTTCAAGGGTAAGGGTGTTTATACCACTGAATACAACTACATTATTTATGTGTTGAAATCTGTGTTGATGCATAAGAAATAAAATTATTTCTTGAGTTGCATTATATCCCCGCCCGCTAAAATTTAGCCAAGGCTCTTGAGTGTACTCCGCTAAACGTGAGGATATAGTATTAGCATCAGACGTTGCCCCCGTGCCTAAAGTTGTAGAGCCTCCTACCAAAAGGTTGACAGGACGATCTGTTGGCATATTAGCAACACTAATTTTTGCACCCCCAAATGTACTGTTCCGGAAGCCAAAGGAATCGGTACTAATGACTTCAGATTGATAATTTTTGTGGTGAAAGAACATTGTATAAGGAAGCCACCTTACACCAAGGTACATAAACTCGTCATATTCTCTAACTTGTGGCGTGAGGCGATACACTTCTCGAACGGCTTCTTTGTGGGATAATTTTTTTCGTTCCATATGTTTTTCTTTTCTAAAGAATAAAAACTATCATTTGCTTCAATTTGACTAATGCTACATAATATTCTTAAAATTTTAGTAATTGTATTTTTATTGTTTGATGAAATTTTAAAAATTATATCATCATTAACAATTTTTCCGAATAAAAGCCAATCAATATCTTAAATTTGATTCTAAAAATTGATTCTTCCATTCTAATTATACTATTAGTTTAAGAACATATATATTAATATTAAAACACTGGATGTTATCAGTCATCTATTTTTATTGTTAATTCTTTCTTGGAATAAATACGTATATGTTCAGATTTTGAGTTGTGTGCGAGCATTCTGCTTAGTTATCTTGCTTATGGTTATGTCATTATTAAAGGTTGGAAGAGCGTAATATCTAAAATAGCTATTCAATTTATTCTTTTTTCTGAGATAAAGTGGATCGAAAATAATACTGTTTAGCAAGCCCAAAGGCCAAAACACTAATAAAAAGATGATGGAGAAGATTAAAGTAGACAGAGCTTTGTAGCAAATACCAATCATAAGAAAATGAACCTTTCTAATTTATTAACTAACAGAACAGTACAAGTATTACACTTAACTAAACATAAATTCATTGAACTAATCCAATACGAATTCTGTTCGCCAATCTTTTGTTTCGCTCCAAGCAGGTTGAGCGCTCTTACATAACAAATATCTGCCAATCACCAAATAGTCCATTTGAGTTCGCATGAAGCAAGCATATGCATTGCTGGGGCTTTCAACAATAGGCTCACCCCTTACGTTGAAGGAAGTATTTACGAGGACAGGACAGTTTGTGCGTAAATAGAATTCGTGGATCAGATTGTAGAAACGTGGATTAGAAGTCCGGTTTACAGTCTGCACGCGTGCAGAATAATCAACATGTGTGACAGCTGGTATTGTAGACCTCACACATTTGAGTTTGTCTATACCTGAGAGTTCTTTTTCGTTCTCGGGTGGCACAATTCTATGATTGTCGTGAACGTTAACAACAAATAACATATATGGGCTTGGTCGATCCAAATCAAACCACTCATGGGCATATTCTTCTAATACAGCTGGCGCAAATGGACGAAAAGATTCTCGATTTTTTATCTTAAGGTTCATCACACTCTGCATCCTTGGGTTCCTTGAATCACCAATGATTGAGCGTGCGCCTAGTGCGCGAGGTCCAAATTCCATCTTGCCCTGAAACCATCCTATTACGCTCCCTTGAACCAGGAGATCTGCTACAATACCGCACAGTTCTTCATCTTTCAACTTGGTATATACAGCGCCATGTTGACGAAGTTGCGTTTCAATTTCGGCATCATCATATGAAGAACCTAATAAAGAGCCTTTCATGCGATCTTCACCAAGCTGAACTCTGTTTGTCTTCGTTCTGCTTTGCCAGCCCGCAAAAGCTGCGCCCAATGCGCCACCACTATCCCCAGATGCTGGTTGAACCCATATTGAATCGAAGATGTTAGCTTTTAATAGCTTCCCATTAGCAACGCAGTTTAACGCCACGCCACCTGCAAGGCAGAGATTATTAACGCCAATCTGCCGCCGTAAGGATTTTGCTAATAGAATAACCACATCCTCAAGAACACACTGAACAGAAGCTGCAAGATCGAACTCCCTCTGGGTAATCGTGCTTTCCGGCTCGCGCCTGGACCCACCGAATAACTCGTCAAATCGATCGCCGATCATGCAGTTTCCTGTTGCATAGTCAAAGTAATCCATATTCAACCAGAAGCTACCATCGGGTTTTACGTCTATGAGATTATCCACGATTTGCTGGTAGTAAGAAGGTTTGCCATAGGGTGCTAGCCCCATAAGCTTGTACTCTCCAGAGTCAACTTTAAAGCCACAAAAATAGGTAAACGCCGAATAAAGCAAACCGAGAGAGTGTGGAAAATGAATTTCCCATACTAAAGAAAGTTTATTTCCGTTACCAAACCATGCTGATGTAGTTGCCCATTCGCCTACTCCGTCAAGACAAAGTACAGCTGCTTCTTCGTAAGGGCTGGCGAAAAACGCTGAGGATGCGTGCGATTTGTGATGATCTATATATTCAATCCTTGGTAACTTCTGTATTCCTGGGAAATAAGATGCCAATTCAAGGTTGAGAGTGCGCTTTACGTGAACCTTCTTCATTAACCATGCAGGCATTTCTGATACGAACGATCTATAACCCTTTAAGCCAAAATTGAAATAAGTTGAAGTAATTCGGCTTAACTTCTTGTATGGATTTTCGTAGTAAAAAATGGTATCGATGCTGTCTAAGTCTATACCTGCTTCACGCAGACAAAACTTTATGGCGTTAACTGGAAATCGACTGTCCTGTTTTACTCTGCTGAAGCGCTCTTCTTGGGCAGCAGCAATTAACTCACCATCTAACAATAATGCTGCTGCACTATCATGATAGTAGGCAGATAAACCTAATGTGTAACAAGCCATCTGAAACTCCCTTAACTTAAAACAGGCAATTTAGTAAGTTGATACGAGTAATTTTTCCGACGAGCGAATATATTCCATGTTTGAGGTGGTGGATTTAAGGCGCGATATCCGATCCAGATGCGTTCCCAATGTTCGCGGATTACTACCTCGTCATTTGACTGGAGAATATCGTCCATATAATACTCAATCGCATCTAACGCCATTGCAGAGTGACCAGTAGATACGTTGTCTATAGTGTTATGGAGATCGACAAAAAGCGTGTTATAGCCGTAGTAACGAAGTTCATCTCTCGCTGTACGATACGCTCCACCCACACCCGACAATTCCATAGCAAGATTCAGCCCTAAGGTTTCCGCTAAAAAGCGCCGTGGGAATAGTGAGATAGCAAGCCAAAAAACGGGCACCTTAAATGCACTATCATCAAAGCCATGCCAGTAAGCAAAATCCAGGCTTTTAAAATCCGGTAAGTTCATACCCATCTGTTGGATTAATGCTCGATAAATATTCGGATGATTTAGCTGAGGATCTCCATTACCTACTTCATCTGAATAGATAGTGTATAGAATAGCACCGATTTTTGTATCTACAAGTCCTGGGCTACACCAGTTTTGCAACCATGCTCCATCAATCAGAATCATAGGGCATAACTGCACTGCCTCTTTAATAACTTGCTCCCGTGGCTTTTCAATTTCCTTGAACGACTGAGAATAAGATTCAACTTGTGACTGTGCCTTTGCATTAAACCAGTCGTGCAGCTTTTGATAAGTATAGTTTTGGAACGGAATAGCTCTTGTTCCTCGAAACATATTAACTGAGCTTTGTGTGAGCCAATTAGTAACCAATTCTAGTGCACGGAAACGAATGTCTGGATAATGTTCTATGTTGATTAATTGATAGTACATATCTCTATCAGACAAGGGTTTGGCATTATGCACTAGTCTTCTCCCCAAAGCCTTTAGTGCTGTGAAACCTGAGTAAGTCCTTTTGGAATTTACGATAATTTCATCTTTCTTTATTTCTTGTTTATTATTGCATTTAGCCGGGGCTTCTTGTGGCAATGACTTTACCCATTCATTAATAATTTCAATTTCTATAGGCGAAAACACACGAAACATCGGCCCACCAAATTTAACCAAGCTGGTTAACAGGGCGCTCTTTTCAGGGTTTCCAGGGAATACCCATTGTGATTTACCTAGCGTGTCAACGAACATTTCGGCATTATCAGCGATCGCGGCGTCGAAGTTAACTCCATTTAGCTTGATTCGGCTATGATAACCAACAGCATATTTTGCCTTCTGTTTTACCAGGCGAATCATTTTTTCGCGGGGACTAAGGTAGCCTTCTTGAAGGTAGCGTATTAAACTTGAAGACCATTCACTTAAAAGTCGATAAGATGTGTAAATTCCGTCATAAATTCGACAACAGATTTGTTCCAGAGTTTGCTTTCTCTTTGATTGGTCAAGGCTATCAAATGTTGAAAGATAGATTTCAATTGCCCAACGTGCTTTTTCGACAAGGTTATTGCTGCTACATTGGAATGCCCTTACCTTGTAATATGTAGTCAATCCACCATGATGTGCGATATAGGGCTCCAGTTTCTGAACAAGCCCTGGTATGGGAAATATAGCGTCGAAGAGTGTAGCACCAAGAATTTCTGGGCACATTTCCTCGGTAAATAGGGAAAGACTCAGACGATAGGCTGGCAACTTCCACGACTCAGAAAGAATATCTGTGAACGCTGAGAAACTCGTAGATAAGATTGTTGGCAGCCGCACACCAATACTTTCAAGCATTTGTCTAAATAAAACATTTTGATTTCTGTTGATATTTCCATTGCCAACTTGTGCTCCATGAATGAAGTGTAAAGCACTCGCTACCACTTCATGACAGTTAGATGCATTTGACGAATTCTGAAGCTGGCATCCGCTCAAAAGACCTTGAGGGGCAAATTGTGTTAAAATGAAGTTAATTACACTTAAATTCACGTCAATAATTAATGCATCCTCTTTTAATGCAGAAGTCCTCTCTACAAATAAAAGAGAAACCTCTCTAGCACTTAATGTATCAAGATCGTATTCAGTAGTATTTACTATAGAAGTTGGAACGTCGCTGGAAACGCTCGAATATCTGTTGCAAAATCTTCCAGCTTTTTCAGCTACACTGTAAAAATTATGCTCTATATTATCTATATTCAATATTTGATGGCAAAGCTGACTTGCTTCGGTTTCTATTACAGATGAGTCAGAATTTAAAGAGGCAAGACGCAAATCATGCTGTTGATTAAGGTTATAGCAAATTTCTTTATTCATAGATTCTTAAAAACTCCGTAAAAACTCTACTCAAAGCGGAAATTTATCTAAAATAAATTTTTTTAAATAGCCATCAATAATATATTGTTAATTATGTTTTTAATAGTATATAATCTTCAGAAAATATAAATTTCTTCCTGCTGAATTTACAGCGCTTTGTATCTAAATGGAGTACACCCCCCTTTCATCCCCCGCTTGGCAAGGGGGGACAGAGAGGGCAATTTTTGTACCTCACCAAGTTAAACTCTGTCGTAGATAGGCACAAATAAATCCAAATATGTACAAATATGTAAAGTAAGGTGAATGAGACTATAATCCCTTCCCTCTGCTTTAACCCAAAAATAAATTTTTACGCCCACCTTACCTGACTTGAAAAAGTTGGGGATTAGGGAAGTTAGGGAAGAATTGTTCACGTGTTTTGGTATACGCACTGGTGGCTACTTGAATGCTTCTGTGTTGATTATATTAAACTCAATCAAAGCTTAGTAGTACACTTAGGGGTAATATCAAGTTTTAAGATTATGTTAGAATTCTACATCCTGCAGGTAAGTGAGGAAATTGAGAAGATTTATTTAGAACAAACAAGCGATCGCACCAAGGGGAGTGAAGATTATGTTTTGTGTCATTTTAAACACTTTTCAGCCCCGCGTTATATAACTTGCTCCATCAAAGTGCGATCGTTATTTGGAAGACGGAACTGTTATCGATCCCACCGAAGAATAATAGCGCTAGCAACCAACTCAAGATACTTTAAGCGCTTTTCCTGTTCCATGGGATCGTTCTCTGTAATTACAGCTTCAATACTCAAGAGTACCTTCATTACCCTGTTGGGGCTCAACTCCTTCATCAATCCAAACATCAATGGCTGTTTTTACTTCTGACTCAGTTATGGCAGACCACTCTTTTTCATTGATAATCGTTCTAAATACAGTTCTCTTACCGTGACCCACTTTTTCTATTGAGTGTCCGCGATATACTACATTTTTAGGCTTAACCATTTTTCTCTCAATTTTATTAATTATTTTAACCCAAATCCCATAGTCTTTTTAAACAGTCGGGTCTTCGTTCAATGTATTATTCTCAACGAAAGTGAGTATGCCTGTAGCACCTGAAAATCTGCCTTTTCCACCAGTAATAGTGATATTTCCTGAAATATTGCCGACAGATGCTTGAAAATCAAGTACACCAGCGCCACTAGTAGTTCGTTGGGAGTTTTGGAAAGGGAGTATGGGTTTGGGTAGTGAGATCGTTCTTCTTTGTGCCGATTGGTGGAGGTTGAGTTATCTTTAAATTATTTTTTTTGTCCGGTTACAATAAAACCTGGAAACCCTGCTAAAAAACGCCCTGATTCGTGCAGGTTTTTTAACTGATTTACCCATTGATTTAAGTCCGATTCTGATAGAACTTTTTGTTGAAGGGCTTGCTCTAAAATTCCGTGACAAACCCACATAAAAAAATCATATGGTGCTATATTAGTGTGGGTCACAAAAGAAATGTTGATTAAACCTAAATCTTTAAATATTTCCGGGAGTTTACAACCTATTAATCCATTTGGAAAACTGTCCGATATCAAGCCAACAATTTTGCGATTTAAAGCGGGAAAAGCCGAGTTTACAAAAGTGCCGTCTAAGTAAAAATCAAAGATAGCAAGCTTGCCACCAGGACGCAATACACGAATCATTTCCAAAACTGCATTCTTTGGGTTTTCTAGGAACAATAAAACACGTTCTGCCCGACAGGCATCAAAGCTATTATCATTTATATTGAGACAGTTGGCATCAGCTACATAATACTTTACTGATAGATTTAATTTATCTGCTCTTTTCTTCGCCTCCTCAATCATTAACTCGCTTTTATCTACTCCCACAACTAAACCATTGTTACCAACAAGTTGTTTTATACGTTGTACTTCCTGACCGAGCCCGCACCCTACATCTAAAACGCAATCCCCTTCTTTAATGCCTAAATAATCAATAATTTTCTGTTTGCATACACGCACAGAATCTATTTTGTCACATTTATCTAGAAAGTCGAATAAAAACTTTGGTTCGTTCATTTTTTTGGGAGATTGAAATCCAAGAGCTATGTTTTCCATAATGTTTTTAGAAGATACTAGATGAATTGAGAAAAAGTTGACTTATCAAGCAATTGTATCCGAAGTGTTAAATCAAATAATCAAAAAGCTACATCTAAGTCATTCATGGTTTGGGTTGATTAGTGCTTCAATACCAGACAACACAACATAGTGTTCATTTTGTTAACAGACTCCATGTACTCGAATTGTGGAATTGATTCTGCTACTATACCTGCTCCAGCATTTAGGTAAATCCAGTCATCGTATTGATAGACGGAGCGGATGGCGATCGCTAAATCTACAAGCCCAGTGTTGTTTATCCAACCAATAGCACCTGCATAAATACCTCGTGGCTCGTCTTCTAAGCGAGCTATCCATTCCAAAGCCTGACTTTTATCAATACCAGATACAGTAATACCTGGAAATAAAACCTTCAGAGCATCCCATAAAGTTTTCTCAGATTTTAACTGACCGCTCACTCGCGATGATAAATGCTGTACGTAGCGGTATTTCTTGACCTGCATAAAGTCAAATATTTTAACTGTCTCAGGTACAGAAATTTGTGCAATCTCTTGTTGAGCAAGTTCGACGGAGAGTGCGTGTTCCTTAACCTCTTTAGCATTAGTAAATAATTCACCGTACAACCGAGCATCTTCTTCCAAGTCTTTTCCACGTCGCCGCGTACCTGCCAACGGATTGGTAATAACAAATCCTTGATTGTCTATTTGCATCAATATTTCGGGACTAAAGCCTACAACACGTACATTTCCTATATTCAGGCAATATGAACGGGCAGAGTTATTAACTTTTGTTCCGGCTATATAGGTTTTAAGAACGTCCAGATCTCCTTTTATCTTTACAGAACGAGAAAGTATGGCTTTTCGTAACTTACCTGCTTGAATCGCTTGAATGAGAACATCTACTTTACTTTGATAAGATTCTCGCTCGTTATCAGTCAAACCAATCGATATAGGTGTTGAGACAACCTCTATTAATTGGCTATTCACTGATAACAATTCTTTGATTTTATCTAGCCCTCTTATGCTTTTAATTTTTACTTTTTGCGTAGTAATTTGAATTTCGATCTCCGGTACAATAAAACATAAAAGTGCTTGCTGAATTGCTTTGGAGTAGCTCGAGTAAAAGCGAACTATATCAAAAGCGATATATCCGTAAGCCGTCCAACCTACAATTGGCAAAGACGCTAATAAGGATTCTACTTGTTTAAATGGATCGCTAATAGGAACTGAGAGCTTTCTTTCTGTATCTTCTAATGAGACAGCCTCGAAGCTTACTGATACCTTAAATAACATATTCCCAGCAATACGCACTTCGTCCCGATCTTGATAAAGAATATAGTCAGAAATAACACCTGATTGAAGTAAATTTTGCAACACAGCAATAGGACAAATTTTCCCTGTTACAAACACTTCTTCGTACTCATATTTTTGTGTTTCGGTCATTATATTTTCTAGTGGTTGATGTATGTTTTAGCTAGCAGACTGCTGTTCACACAAATTTCACCTACAAGCATTTACTTTTTTTTACTGTTCCAAGGAATGGAAATGCTTCTAAAGCTTCCTCTGTATACGATGAGACGCATAAATTTGGCGTTTGAAAGTTAAATTTTTGGAATTTTCTATATAACGTGAAAAGCTAGACTTGCTTTATAGAGCGTAATTTATATTAATGGGAGAATATTGTCAATAGCAAGTAAGTAATCGGATAAAAATCCACAAGATATGTAAAGAGAAATTAAAAGAATAATTATATGAGGGACAAAAAGATGAGTACAATCGCAACCAAAGACGGCACGCAGATTTATTACAAGGACTGGGGCACGGGACAACCCATCCTCTTCAGTCACGGTTGGCCGCTCAATGCGGATGCCTGGGACGAACAATTGGTTTTCCTCGCATCCAACGGCTATCGTGCGCTCGCCCACGACCGTCGCGGACACGGGCGCTCAAGTCAGCCTTGGCACGGTAATGACATGGATACCTACGCGGATGACCTCGCGGCACTCATTGAATCCCTGGATCTAAAAGAGCTAAAGTCACTTTGTCCTGACTGAAAAGGAGTTGTCGGAGCATTCGGCAACTGTGAAACTGCCCGAGCTAAAGCGCAATATAAGCCGCCCTTTGGAAAGAAGAAGCTCTTGAATCAATGGGATGGTACGAGCCTCCCATGATTCTCACATTTGTATTTTGGTAGGGAAAGGGTACATATTGCGTGTAGCGATAATTCTCAACTTCTGAGAGCGATCGCTTTACACAACCCTTGATAAGTCATGATGCGATGGCAAGCGATCGCACTAAAATACTTGCTCTTATTGCCTCATCTTCAGGAGTATCGCTTTAGAAGATACGGATAGAAGTAACTTAACATAATTTTTCAGTAAAATCCGGAATCATACCAGACAGCAATGAAGTTACTGGGAAATTTAACTTGTGACTCCGTACAATGCCGCCTATATCTTAAGCTTTTTTTACATTAAATTGACCGGGAAAGACGCAAATTAGAGATCGGGAGCAGGACATTTCTGTGATACCACTTAACCTTGACGCTATTATTAATGCAATTTCTAGCATCGCCAGTCCACTGATTAAAGATAAGCTGCAACGTAATGAAACTGTCATCAAACTACTAAATCAATTTAACCTCGCTCCCGAACACCCGCCTGCTGACTTTAGTGGAGTTTACGCCTATGCCTTAGTAGAGTATGGTGTGGGCAAACCCAAGCCATTCCTGGAACTTTTTCGCCACGAGCAAATAAAACAAGCCTTTCGCAAAGCCTTAGACCACAACAACCCCTCAATTCTCCTATCGGAAGTCGATACATTTGTGGGTGCTTATGCTTTGGGAGATGAAATCAAAACCCTGAGCCTTGACATTAGACGAGAAGTTGCAGCATTTGCCACTGTATTTATTGAAGTAGCCAAGCGCAGCCGCACCCCATCCGATGCACTTATAAGCCAGCAAATTGGTTCTTTGCACAAAAGAATTGCAGCGATTACCGAACAATTAGACAGGTTGCCAACTCTTGAAGGGATTCGCACCGAGATGGCAAGGCTGGCTGCTCAAAATTATCCAGCACTACCAGCTGCTAGTATTGCAACAGAAAATAATTGTAGGGCTGTTGCACTTGCACAACAAATGCGCGGTTGGTTTGAAACCCTGGGCTATCGTTTTGAGAAATATGAAGTCTGGGCAGAAGATTACTTCGAGTGGATTATCAATATTCCTGTGAGACGCAATCGATACGATCGCATTCTCATACGTGGGATTGCAGGAGAAGCAGGGCTAAGTGATGTCATGGCGTTAAGTTCTTCAGTAGAGCAACAACGCACCGATGAAGGTTGGTTGGTCACAGCCCGTCGCATCTCACGGGCAGCTCGTAACGAAGTCGAAAAAGAGGAAAATAACCACCTAGGATGTTACACTTTTGACGAACTCGTATCTCAAGACGCAGATTTTACTGGATATCTTGAGTGGCTAGAAGCAGAGGTAAAACGGCGACAGATAGACCAAAAATACATTCCTCTAGCTTGCACCAAGGAAGAAATTGATTCCATTACCAAGCGCCAAATAGCAACCAGCCGTTATGACGGGGAAGATGGTTGGATTGATGGTTATATTGACCGTTGGTTAGATGACCCTGCAAAAGAGCATATTTCCATATTAGGGGAATTCGGGACTGGTAAAACGTGGTTTGCTCTGCATTATGCTTGGGTGGCACTCCAACGATATCGCGATGCTCAAAAACGCGGAACCGAGCTTCCCCGTTTGCCTTTGGTCATTCCCTTGCGCGACTATGCCAAAGCAGTCAGCGTAGAGTCACTGTTTTCTGAGTTTTTCTTTCGACAGTACGAAATTCCTTTGCCCGGTTATTCGGTATTCGAGCAACTCAACCGCATGGGCAAACTGCTGCTAATTTTTGATGGCTTTGATGAAATGGCAGCTCGTGTTGACCGCCAAGAGATGATTAATAATTTCTGGGAGTTGGCGAAAGTGGTTGTTCCTGGTTCTAAAGTTATCCTCACCTGCCGTACCGAACATTTTCCAGAGGCGAAGGAAGGGCGTGCTTTACTCAATGCCGAACTCCAAGCATCAACTGCTAATTTAACAGGAGAAACACCACAGTTTGAAGTCTTGGAACTGGAGAAATTTAACGACGACCAAATTAGACAAGTTCTATCGTTCCAAGCTTCCTCTACTACAGTAGAAAGTGTGATGGGCAATCCCCAACTTTTGGATCTAGCTCGGCGTCCAGTCATGAGCGAGTTCATTTTAGAAGCACTACCAGATATTGAAGTAGGAAAACCCGTAGATATATCGCGAGTTTACTTGTATGCCGTGCGTCATAAGATGGAACGGGATATCAAAGCAGAGCGCACTTTTACGTCTCTAGCAGACAAGCTTTATTTCTTATGCGAACTATCCTGGGAGATGCTCTCAACTAACCAGATGAGCCTCAATTATAAGTTTTTCCCTGACCGGATTAGGCGTTTATTTGGTTGTCAAGAAAAAGATTTAGACCACTGGCATTACGATATGATGGGGCAAACAATGCTAGTTCGGGATGCCGATGGTGATTATACTCCGGCGCATCGTTCTTTGTTAGAGTTTTTTGTGGCGTATAAGTTTGCCGCAGAATTGGGAACATTAGCTGAAGATTTTACTGAGTTAGCGCGATCTCAATCATTTTTGGATAACAGTGTGGTATCTGTTGATTATACTTGGTCTGAGTATTTTGCTTCTCGTAATGCGATCTCGCCATTAAGAGGGTTTATAAGTGAACCTTTAGAGAAGTTGAGGGAGACTGTTGGGCGATCTCAGCTGACGAAAGCGGTGATAGATTTGCTTGTGCCAATGTTGGGTAATAAAGAGTCTCTGATTAAAGTTATTGAAGCAACACGGGGAAGAACTGAAGATGAAGTGGGTTATGTTGGGGGAAATGCGGCAACACTGGCGGTGAAAATTAATAAGGCAGCATTAGAAAGGAAAAACTTAAGCAGTTGTGTGATTAAGGGGGCTAACTTTTCTAATGCCAGCTTACAGGGTATGAATTTTGCAAAAGCACGTATAGTGGATTCTATTTTTGCTCAAGTTTTAGGTAAAGTTTTTGCAGTAGCATTCAGTCCGGATAATAAGTTCTTAGCTACGGGTGATTCTGATGGTGTGATTCGCTTATGGGAAGTTACAAGTGGAAAGCAAATTTTAAGTTGTAAAGGACACATAAGTTGGGTGCGCTCAGTCACCTTCAGTTATGACGGTCAAATACTTGCCAGTAGTAGTAACGATCGAATAATAAAGTTATGGAATCTCCACACAGGAGAATGTTTAAAGACTCTGTTGGGCCATACTGATATGGTATGGTCTGTTGCCTTTAGTCCTAAGAGTCAAACACTTGCCAGTGGTAGTGAAGATGGAACAATAAAGCTATGGGATATTCAAAGTGGTGAGTGCCTCAAAACTTTACAAATTCATAATGCAAATATTTATTCAGTGGTTTTTAGTCCAGATGGTCAGATAATTGCCAGTGGTGGTAAAGACCAAGCAATCAGGGTGTGGAATGTCCAAAGTGGTCAATGCTTTCAAACTTTGCAGGGGCATACTCAATCAGTGTGGTCAGTTACCTTTAGTCCAGATGGTCAGATAATTGTTAGTGGTGGTAAAGACCAAGCACTCAGGGTGTGGAATGTCCAAAGTGGTCAATGCCTCAAAATTTTACAGGGACACGCTGGTGGTATAAAATCAATCACCTTTAGCCCTAACGGTCAAATGTTTGCTAGTGGTGGTGACGATCAAATAATCAGGTTGTGGAATGTCCAAAGTGGTCAATGCCTTAAAACTTTACAGGGACACACTAGTGGTATAAAGTCAATCACCTTTAGCCCTAACGGTCAAATATTTGCTAGTGGGAGTTCTGACCAAACGGTAAGACTATGGGATATTCAAAGTGGTGGGTGCTTCAAAATTTTGCAAGGGCAGAATAACCCAGTGTGGTCAGTTGCATTTAGCCCCGACGGTCAGATTCTTGCTAGTGGTAGAAATGACCAAACAATCAACCTGTGGAATACTCAAACTGGCAAGTGCCTCAAAACTTTACAAGGTAATGATTGGATACGCTCAGTTGCTTTTAGTCCTGAAGGTCAGATGTTAGCTAGTAATGATGGTAATGCAACGGTAAGCCTGTGGGATGTAAGTAACGGTGTATTCTTAAGAAGCTTGCAGGGGCATACTGCGTCAATATGGTCAGTCGCCTTTAGCCCTAACGGTCGTACACTTGCTAGCGGTAGTGACGATGATACAATCAAGCTATGGGATATTTACACTGGCAGATGCTTAAAAACATTAGACGGGCATACTGACTGGGTATGTTCGGTAGCCTTTTCCTCTAACGGTCAAATTCTTGCTAGTGGCAGTCGCGATCGCACGATAAAGCTGTGGGATGTACAAACTGGTGAATGCCTTAAAACTTTACTTGAACATGACTGTTGGATATCTTCAGTTGCTTTTGCCCCTCAAGTTGAGAAGCTTGCTAGTGGTGGTGACGACCAAACAGTAAGGCTATGGGATATTCGTACTGGCGAACAATTAAGTACTTTATGTGGACATGAAGGGGGAATCACATCACTAGCCTTTAGCCCAGATAGTCGCATTATAGCTAGTGGTAGTACTGACCAAACAGTAAGGCTGTGGGATAGTTATACAGGTGAATGTTTAAAAATTTTACAGGGGTACACAAACTGGGTACTTTCAGTTGCCTTTAGTCCAAATGGTAAAGTTCTTGTTAGTAGCAGTAGTGATGGGACGATCGGGATCTGGGATGTGGAGATAGGTGATTGCCTTAAAACTTTGAAAGATATGTCTCTCTACGAAGGTATGAATATCAGTGGTGTTACTGGTTTAACCGAAGCAGAAAAAGAAACACTCAAAGCTTTAGGCGCAATTGAAGAGGAGTAAATCCTCTCAACTCATCTCACACTCCCTCCAACTCTACCGCTCCCAATCCGGCTTAATCCCATCCAACCAAGGACGCAACATCTTCCCAACCACCTCAATGTCAATCGCATTGTCTTGACGGCGGAGTATGGCATAGGGAGTGTAAGCCTCAAAAGTATCCATAGATTGATGACAACCTTCTTTACAATAAGCAGCAAATGCAGGGATGGCGTCGTGGTTGTCCGGCCAATACATCTCTTGCCCATTGCGCTGTACAGAATAAGCTCTATTATCCAAACGCCCGAGACCCTTAAGGTTCACCTTATCTTGACTATAGTTAACATCTGCCTTGGCTGCTGCTTCTAAATCGGGCGTATCTAAAACAGAATAAATCAAGCAATGGTGGACGGCATCCGATGCTTCATCATCCCAATATTGGGCCACCATCATTGCCGCCGATCGCAAAGTCGGATATTTCTGAAAGTTCATCTGCACGATAGGTATGACAAACCCATCCATCAACTGCTGCCGAAGTTGTGCTGCTTGTTTTTTAGTGTAAAGGTGTTCTAGTTCCATTGCTCTACCTGTTCGATACGTTGTGCGGGAGAAAGTTTGTGCAAGTAACACTCCAAAATAACGGGTATTCCATCACCTGAACGCTCTTTGACCCAATCCAAACCAAAAGATTCTTGAGTCATGGGTTGATGCGTGTCAGCACGTCCCGTATTGCTTGATACGTGTAACTCTTTGATATATTCGTACCCTTGCAGCCGCCTCCAAACATCTTCACCCATCGCCCCTTGGCACAACTGAATGTAAATGTGAGAAACATCAACCGCTAACTGCAATCCCAAATCCATTGCCCAAGCCACTTCTTCTCCATCGCCCAACCAGTACTCCGGATACATGGTTTCCAGTATCAAATGATGGTAATCGCCCAACGCAACTCGGGTTTTCCACAACTTGGCACATGGATGGTTCTTAAGGGGAGGATGTACCGAGTCTGAAGCCACAACACAATCACCATTGTCGCCCCACACTTTAGTTCGGAACTGACGCCAGCTAAAACCGTGATGGGTGCGGGTTTTAATCTGTTTTTCCTCCAGCCAACGCTTAAAACCCTGGGTCGGTACTAACCCTGGTGTCAGCTGCAACCCACCTACACCCAAGCTCAGTAATTCTTCAGCAGCTAGTTGCATGGGTCTTCCTTGTAGGCACGATAGCGCAAGATAAAGCATAACCTTAGGTTTGAACGCTAAATTCAGTGGGATCGATCCCCCAATTCACCCAACAAATAGCTTCCCGCGCATTGGGAATATCCGGCGGGACTCGCAGTGCGTGCAAGTGAGAAGTACTCGGACAGGTCATTGCCAGCAGATGAACGGGTTCAACATCAAAATTTTCTGCAATTTTTAGTAACTTGTACTCTTGCCAAACATCAATTTCTTTAGCTCGCAGTTCTTGGCAAATCCTGGAGTACCCGATACCCTGTATCAATACTCGTCGCAACTCGGCATTGTTCTCTTTTAATAGCCAAGAAGATCGCCACTGCTGCGGATGAACTTTCCCATATTTTTCCGGCAGTATGACGCCATGATAAGCATAAACACTAAATCCATCCCTCAGTTGAATTGCCGGGTATCCTTCAGAGTGAAGCAATCTTTGAGAATCCAACTCCAGACGGTAAGGGCGGTCGCACACCAAACACACCCCTTCATATGCCCACAGCCAACCGCAATGTCGAACCAACAATTGATAAGCTTGCCACAATTCCCGCTCAATAGAACAATTGAGAACTGAATCACAAAAGTCAAACAAGCAAGCCATTGAGACCAAGTACTCTGTTGGCATACAATCTTGGGCTGGGTTGAAGTAGCTGGATGCATCTTCATCATTCAAAGAGTGAATTAAGCGCGATCGCTCCATAAACGCAGTGTAGATTCTGCGCCCAATTGAGCTCCACAACTCCCGGTGCAACTCCTCATACAGTGTGGAATGCAGTTTTACCCACAAATCGTGGCTTAATTGCTTTTTGAAGTTTTGTATTAAGCTTTCAACATCGACTGTTTGACTTCCCCAAATCTCTAAAAAGTCAAATTGCTCTACAGCTGCTACGGGGCTGACAAAATGATAGATGGAGGGTTTTGGTTTGCCTATCAAACTATAGATTGCTTCTACAGCCGCCGTGACTTCCACCCTTGCAACCTCTTGAGTTGAAAGAGCTTCTTTGCGCCACTTTTCCCGATATGTGGAAATCAGCGCGTCTTGTTCGCTTCTCAGTTTAGTCAGCAACATATCTCCAACCAGCTGGTTCGTATTCTCTTTGTATCCTCACCATCCACACACCTCTGGGAACCTCAATTTCCTTGTGTTCCTCATGGCTGAGCAATGCTGTTTCCGATAGCACCTGCAAGTACAAAGTTCCATCCTCTTCGTACAGTTGAGCAAAGCCCTCAGTAATGCGGTGCTTGTGACCCGTCACTTCCCCTTCAGCCACAGTCAGGTGAGGAAGCTTTTTTCCTGAAGATTTCTGTTGTTTTGTAGGAATGAGCAAAACGTCTCCCTGCCGCAGTGGATTCATGGCTGTTTTTTATTTTTGTATTATATTTGTATTATAGTAAGATTATACTGAAATTGCAAGGGAGGGATGGACGATTTTAGTCTTTCTTGAGAAGAGATGCTGTGGAAGTTGACCGAACAGGCAATTAGTATGGTTCAGGTTATTGGTCAATAGTTAATTAACGAGTAAATTGTCTCAGGAAACGCGATTCGCTCTCCAATCCGTAAAAATTTAATACCAATTATGTTGAAGATGAAACAATATTATCAATGATAGCGATCGCCTAACAAAAAACTGAGACTTGAAATTAAAGGTTTAAGACGCATAATAACCTTCTACAGTAGATTGCGACGCCGAGGAGGTACAGGTTGTTGTAAGGGCAAACAACCGTTTGCCCCTACCTATGTACTTCATTTACTTGAAAAATGCTGTATCTTCTCGCTTCTTCAAAACATTATGCGATCGCTTTTAGCGAACAAAATTTGATGCCAGTTTTGCCGAAATGAGATAATGTAGTAGTGTAGATTATTATTGTACTACATCACGGGAGGGGATTCTTGACTATGCGAACCGCCAGAACTGCCACACTATCACCTTGAATCTAGAACAAGTCGAGGGGGTAATTCTGAGCGACTTGAATCAACTTTTACGCTGGTTATGTGCCAACATTGCTCGCCAGCTTCAGCGTCAACCGATGTTAGATGAGTATTGGGATGAAGATTTGGGAAGTAAAATTAGCTGTACCCTTTACTTTGAGGAATATTTACTAAAGTCAATTAATACTCCCTTGATTCTGGCGTTGGATGAAGTGAACTATATTTTCGAGTATCCCCAAGTAGCCAAGGATTTTCTCTCTTTGTTGCGTTCTTGGTACGAAGAAGCGAAAAGGCTGCCCGTTTGGCAAAAGCTTCGTCTGCTTGTGGTTCACTCAACAGATATTTATGTTCCTCTCGAACTCAATCAGTCTCCTTTCAATGTAGGGCTACCGATTCAATTAGATATTTTCACCCAAGAAGAGGTGCAGCAGTTAGCCCAACGTTATGGACTCAATTGGACAGATGGGGAAGAAGCTAGACAATTAATTGTAATGGTCGGGGGACATCCAGCACTTGTACATTTAGCACTCTATCATTTGGGTCGAAAGGAGATAACTCTGTCGCAATTGCTAAAAACTGCTTCTACTGCTAGTGGAATTTATTCTCATCATTTACAGCGTCACTGGGCAACCTTGCAACAACAGCCTGAGTTAGCACAAGCTTTTGATACTGTTCTGAATGCCAATGAACCTGTTTCCTTAGATCCCATCCTAACTCACAAGTTAGCCAGTATGGGTCTGATTAAACTTTCTGGAGCTCAAGCCCTTGTAGGTTGTGAATTGTATCGGCGATTTTTTACAAACCTCTAAGTAAGTCAGTGTGAATAAACAAAAATACGTTACAAAATGTAAATGCATCTGAAAAAGTAATGTGAGCATGGGGAGAAAAGGTTTTATCTCAGATAGAAGAAGTTCAGCATGGATATGACTGGCAACTATAAATCGTTAGTGAAAAAACTCTGTCCGAATGCTGAGGTAACAGTATATCTGAGGCTACTTTCGTGACTCACCTTTGGTCACAACCCAGTAGTAGATTGTATGCCTGCGAGTCGGACCCTTCACCTGTACTACACGCAGGGGTTTCCAGTCTCCCATATCAAAATCGTGAGAAACTATACGGGTACCGGGTTTAAGTTCTTGTAAAAGCTTTGGTCTCAGCTTTCTATTAACTGTTGGCAGTAGATATAGCGTGACTACCGTTGCATCACTCAAGTTTGTTTGAAAAAGGTCTTGTTGTAAAAAAGTGACGCGATCGCTCACTCCCGCCTTTTTTGCATTTTCCTGGCTTTGCTGCACTAACTTGGGGTTAATTTCTATGCCAATAGCACGTTTTACACCATAGTTCTGCACCGCAGTAATAGGAATTCGTCCATCACCGCAACCCAAATCGTAGAGAACATCGTTACCTGAGACATTTGCCACTTTCAGCATTTGGTCAACAACTTCCTTAGGTGTTGGGACGTAGGGCACATCCGCCTCTCGTTGTTGGGGTTGCATAATAGAAGCGGGCGTTTGGGCTTCTGCTTCAAAATTGCGTTGTTGGCTGCAACCTACTAACAGCAAACTACCCACACTCACACCGATAATCAGTAATTTCAGTTTTTGCCGTAACAGCATAGTACATCTTAAGGAGATCCATTTAAGCAGAAAGCCAAATGGCTACAAAGACTGTGTATG
This sequence comes from Scytonema sp. NUACC21, assembly GCF_054684315.1. Classification (NCBI taxonomy): domain Bacteria; kingdom Bacillati; phylum Cyanobacteriota; class Cyanophyceae; order Nostocales; family Scytonemataceae; genus Scytonema; species Scytonema sp. NUACC21. The sequence continues at coordinate 29,889 of NZ_BAAFZH010000104.1, forward strand.
CAAATTTTAGAAGAATTAACACTGCAAGAGCAAACATTCTTCAATTTTCATGAGGTGCTATTTCATTCCAGTCATATGCCATGTAACGAGCCAGGGCTACTACATAGGGGTTCCATTGGCGGCGGAGGTAAATGTATAAATAGACACCTTCCTCTAAATCATCTACTGTCTCTATTCCTTCGGCTTTCATCTTTTCCACCGCATCATAGTAGCGCAAGCGCCACATCTGTTCTATGCAATCATTCTTCTTTGAACGGTTTTTTGGTAAAAATAAGCCAGATAGCTCAACAATTAATTGTAGACCGCCACCCCATAATTCTTCTACAGCTGTGGAATGCGTTACTGAACGATACTTTTTGGTATTCAATGCACTTTTAATTAAAGTGGCTGTATCCATTGCCAAAAATAGTATCCTTGGTAAGGCATAATAACATTGGTGAAACCGGAAATAGAGTAATGCTGGGTAAGAATGCTGTGATTCCAGCAAATTAATTAAGTCCCTTGCCATATTAGAAATATCTTGCTGCACACCACTGAGTTCCCCACTAGCACCAAGTCTTGCCAGTATTTCTGCTGCATCTGCCGTACCGACACTGCGATGGTGTAAGCTCAAAGCAAAAGTGTGGCGTCTTGTAATTGCACTGTACACTGATAGTAAGTAAGTAATCGTTAAAGTAAAGACAGAAAAGCCAAGAGCTGCTTCTATGACTATCACCAGTCGTTGAAAATCTGTTTCTGGGGTCAAGTCTCCCGTTCCAAGCGTTGTCAGTGAGAAGCCACTATAGTAAAGCGCGGTGATAAAGCTTGTCTCTGTTGTTCCATCACTCGATTGTACAGCCCAACCTAAATCGATCCAAACGATTAAGGCAAACCCAAATGTTAGCAAGCATACCCACACTACAACAGTTGCAATCATCAATACAGGACCGCTATGAGAAAGTACTCTTTCGTCTTTAAAGGGCATCAGACGTGCAATCAACCGGAAGAGCCACCACATTCCTTTCCCAAGTTGTAAACTAAGTAGGCTGCTCCCAAAGCGAGGGAACAGGACAGTTAAGTAGATGTCCAAAAGCGATAAAACTACCAGCCCTATACCCACTAATTGCACTAACAACTTCATTAGTTAATACCAATTCTCGATAAATGATAAAATTTATACAGTAGAGGTTATAAACTAAGTACCAGCAAGCACTGTCTGCACTTGGCTAAAATTTTTACTTCGTTAGCCTTCAAGGCTGTTATTATAGCAGCTTATCCTGGGCAAGCAGCTCATACTAAATAGGTAAAATTTTATCTCCGTCGCTGTTTTTGCTTGTTTGCGATAGTAACTAAGGAAGCAACGTCCTACTGTAACACTGAAGCTAGAAGATGGCGATGGGGAACGCCTCATTGAGTTACTTGGAGACCAGCCTTACGATGCGATTGACGCTACGTGCCAGGAGATTCAACTAGATAGTTATGGCTATTTTTGGTTTCGAGTCAGCAGCTATCATTATATAGATAATGGCACGACGTTAGATATTATTTGTATTGCATTGTATTTGAAACCAAATTTATGGCTCAAGCCCAACTTAACCAAATACCGTCGGGATACCGAACACAAGCAGCTGATACTAACATTGAGGCAGAAATTTATCTATTTTCTCGCCTGCGGCAACTTTCACTTAAACAAAGGATAGAAATGTTCGCTGCTCATGAGCGTGGGGTGAAAAAACTTTGCTTAGTAGGGATCAAATCCCGACATCGTGAAGAGCCTTTGGCAAAAATTCGTTATGTATTTGCTCGCGCTTTACTAGCAGAAAAATTTTCTTGTGGTTTTCAGCCACAAGGTACTGATGAAAATATGTGGATACAAGATTCCATCTCCCTTGCAGGAGAATTTCACTTAATTTTTGAGTCTATTAACATTCCCTACTACGTGAGTGGTGGTGTTGCTGCTTCGCTACACGGTGAACCCCGTTCAACTCGTGATTTGGATTTGGTGATTGAAGTTCAATCCGAGCAAATTAATTTGTTGGTAACTACACTTGAAACGGCAGGATATTATTGTCCTGCAGGTGCAGTTGAGAATTTAAAGCAGGGGCGCGAGCGAATGCTCAATATCACACATACTGAAACAATCGCTAACGCTGACCTGTATTTGATGGATGATTCACCATTTGCAGTGTCACAGATGGCAAATCGCAGGTTAATCGACTTAGAAGGGATACCTGCGTTTTGGGTTGCCTCACCAGAAGATACAATTTTACAGAAGTTGCGGTGGGGTAGGGGAAGTCAATCGGAAAAACAGTGGCGTGATGTCTTGGGGATAATCAAGCTGTGTGCCGACAGTTTGGACTATGCCTACCTTGCACAATGGGCAGAACAGTTGAATTTGGTAGATGTTTTGAGTCAGGCATTGACTGAGGCTGGTGTATAATCTTTTAAGCCTGTTTCTGTGATGCAACCTGTGCCCGCCTGTTGACTTCCGACCAATTCACCACGTTCCACCAATTATCTAAATACTCAGCACGGCGGTTGCGGTATCTGAGGTAATATGCATGTTCCCATACGTCATTACCCATGATTGGGTACGAGTCTTCCATAATTGGGTTGTCTTGATTGGGTGTCGATACAATTTGCAGTTGACCTTGAGGATTACGCACTAACCAAACCCAGCCACTACCAAATTGCTTCGCTCCTGCCTCGTTAAACTGTTTTTTAAACGCATCAAAACTGCCGAAGGTTTGATTAATTTCTGTTGCTATGACTCCCGTCGGTTGTCCACCACCTTGGGGACTCATAATTTGCCAGAAAATAGTGTGGTTCAAATGTCCGCCACCGTTATTGCGTACCGTTGCCCGAATATCTTCAGGTACATTATCTAAGTCGCGCAATAGAGATTCCACACTTCTGTTTTGCAGTTCGGGATGCTTCTTTAATGCATCATTAAGGTTGTTGACATATGTTGCATGGTGCCTGTCGTGATGCAATTTCATTGTTTCTGCATCAATAACTTTCTCCAGTGCGCCATAATCATAGGGTAATGGCGGTAACTCTGCGGGAGAAGTTCCCAGTTCGCGATCGGGATAGGCTACAGGTGAAAACGGTGTAGTTTGAGCTTCCGTCGTTACGGATGTTGCTGCAGGTGTCTCTGTAGGAGATGGTGACTCGGCTGTTGGTGTTGTTGATTGACAAGAAGCTAGTAGTGCAAACAGCGCGATTCCTATTATAAGATAACTTATCTGTTGCCGCAAAAACTTCATCATACTTAGTGACCCAATTGATATACCAATTTTTATTTGGCTATTGCTAGCACAAACTTCAGTATATAATTTTTGGTTATTTTATGATTTATGAATTGTTGATTAGGTAATCGGTGCTACAAGTCTCAACAAGATAGAGTTGATAATTTCTAACCTCCACGTAACCCCAATCAACCGTTACTCTCTAAAAGTTTAGCACGTCGTATCTTGGCAATTTCTGCCTTTAACTGGATTCTAATCTTTGGTGTATTTGAATGGACGCGACAAACCACAGGAAATATTGATATTGCACGCACAATGGCAATTCAAGCTTTAGTTGCAGGAAGAATTTTTTATCGTTTAAGTATTAGTCAATTAGGAAGCGCTGTTATCGATAAACTTTGTGGTACCAAACAGACAATTAGCGATGCCCCAGCAATAGTGATTGGAATTATTTGCACTATAATTTTACAGGTTCTTGTTAGTCAGTTGAGGGTGATGAATCAATTATTTTTAACTGCACCCCTGAACTTGAATCAATGGTTTATTTGTCTGGTTGTAGGGTTGCCAATGATTGCAGTATCTCCTTTAGTCAATCGTTTTGATTCACAACGGCTTTAGTGCATGCGGAACCGACTACAGCTTTAGCGGACACTTGTTATTGCCCCTCGGCAACCATATTAGACATCTGGTGAAAAACAATGTAGAGACGCGCTGAATGAAAGCGTCTCTACAACGACTGTAGACAACGCATAGTTAATCTCCACCAGATGTCTGTTGTCCTATAAACAGGTTTGTCCTGTAAGGAGGTTTAGTGATTTTAGTTTCGTTTGTCAACAATTTCCACTACATTCTGGTCGTTAGCTGTTCCGTTTTCATATTTCTCTGAACCTCCATCGCTCTTAGAAGTCACACCAGAACCGCCATTAGGGCTCTCCTTTGCCTCAAGGGCGGGCAAAAACTTCCGAATGAGCCCAATAGTAACAGCAGGAAGCTCTAGTTGGGGAGTTAAACCTACATCATCTATTTGATCAAAAATACGAATTGCCTGAGGGTTCATTTCGGCAAGGCGACGACCTACTTCTGGTCCTGTGTATTCTGACTTTTTCCCCCAGATAATGGCTGTGGGAATAGTAAGTTGGGTAATGTATTGAGATAAATCAAAGGATAAATCCCCACGCACAAAAGCTAGAGCAGCGTACTCTGCATTAAACTGTTGAGCAGATTGCTGGTATGCTTCGACAATTTCAGGATAAACTCGTTCTGCACGGGCAAATTGACGTTGCTCTAAGAAACTGCTAATGCCAAAACTGTTGGAAACCCCAGCCATATAGAATACACGATCCAAAACTGGTATGCTAACAACCTGCGCGGAGAAACTGCGGCTGTAGTCTTGTCCGAATTCTGCTAAACCTGCTGGAGTAATCAAAATTAAAGACTTGAACAAATCGGGTCGCGCAATTGCAGCACGAATGGTGAAAGCTGCTGTCAAACCAGATGCGATCGCAGTTGTAGGAACGTTACACGTTTTCTCTACAAACTCAACGATAACTTTAATATAGTCATCAATTTGATAGTTTCGTGCTGGATGGTCAGAGCGCCCCCATCCAATTAAATCTGGTGCTATGATTTTATAGTCTGCGGCAAACGCTGGATAAACTTTAGACCACTCGTAAGCAGAAGATCCACCACCAAAGGCGTGCAGAAAAACCAACGTCCGGTCGCTTGATTGCTCTGTCTCTAAGTCAGACCACGGTTTCCCAACAGCGGTATAATACACCATTCTGCCTAACTCGGTCATGACATATTTCTCACCAAAACCAGGGGGCAAAAACATAGGCACACCTCTTGGGTTCCATCATTTCAATGATGAACCCTGCACCCAAAATAGTCATCACTCTAAAGTTAAATTTGAATTGGGGCAATCAAATTTTGATGGTAACACTCATCTAAAATCTACAAGTTAAATAACTACTCTTGATAGATTCATGCTTTGGATAGATGTAGTTGCTCAACCAAATGACTATTATATCAAAAATGACAAAACGTCTAAGTCATCCTTGGAATTCCTTATTTAAAGCTTTCAAGTCTAGTGAAGCCGTTATCTGGTGGGAAACAATATATGAGACTTAATTTGACTCTAGTTTGGGTAACGTTATCCTTCGTGGTGGTGGGAGCGATCGTGCTACTTCTCCAACCCGCAATTGATTTTCACTAACTTTCATTTGATTGGCTACTACTGTACCCTAAAGCCTGATTAGCTATGTTATGCTGTTGCTCCACATCTTTAATATCTTGTTCTTCTGACAAACTGGAGACAGCACCTTGTAAAATCATGTCCGCGTGCCTTCTTCTAAGAGAGAACACGCACCATCTGCACCACCATTTCTCAATGACTAATTGACCTGTACGGTCAAGTGTTAGCATTGTCAATGCCCAGAGTAATTGCTCCTAATGCCATAATTGTTGGTAAGAAACAATAGCTAGAGTGGAGCGGATTCCAAAGCTTGCTTATTATGACGTTTCTTATTTTTTGCCCAAAAATCCGGTTTTTCTGCTCTTGTTGAGAATTTTTTCAGATATCCATATAGCAAAAAAAAGCCCCAGAGGGGCTTTAATGGTGAGAGATGGTTATAGTTGAATCAAAGTTTTGCCTACTTTTAATAATATCCCCACCATATCTGCAGAAATTCCTCCCATAGCTTGAATTTCAGTTAAGAAGTGTTGTGTTTGTCAATACAACTAAGGAGTTAATGCATTCAAGTTTTTACAAAATGTTTATAATTACAACCTTTGATAGACATTTAGTCACACATTAGCAGTTAAATTGTTGAAGTAAGTGATAAAAATTAAATTTCCAGATTATTAATTGGTTTGAGCTATCCAATTGCAAAATAGTACAAAAAAATCAGTGTTTGAAATTAGCAATTATATTATTCAGATTAGGTTATGAATATTCCAAACTGCCCGTGGACACTAATGTTAGGAACTTATCGCAATGTTCTTCCTCTTGTTCATAATTACCTAGATGAATGGAAAAAACGTGCCAGTCAAATTCCAAATTTAGAGCTTCGCAAACAGGCATTGATGAGTATCGAAACAAAGACATTTCACTGTGAAGGTGGAGCTATATATGGATTATTAGCTAAAAATAATATTCATGAAGTTATTTCTTTTATTGTAGCTTATCAAACTATTAGTGACTATTTAGATAATCTGTGTGATAGAAGTACATCATTAGATCCTGAAGATTTCCAAGCTCTTCATGAATCCATGTTTCATGCATTAACACCAGGAAAAGAAGGTGTTGATTATTACCGATTTCGTAAGGATAGAGAAGATGGAGGCTATCTCAAGCAACTGGTTAAAACTTGCCAGGATGTGTTAGAAAAGCTTCCAGGTTATCCAAAAATCTCTTTAGCTCTATATGAACTAGCCAAATACTATTGTGAGTTACAAGTGCATAAGCACGTGCAAATTGAGGAGCGTGTTCCGCGATTAAAGGCATGGTTTGAATCACATCAAGATAACCTTCCTGAAATGAGTTGGTATGAATTTTCGGCGTGTGCTGGATCGACACTGGGAATTTTCTGTTTGATTGCCTATGCTTCCCATGAAAATTGCTCTAAAAACTTAATCCAGCAAATCAAAAATGCTTATTTTCCCTGGGTGCAGGGGCTGCATATTTTACTTGATTACTTGATAGATCAAGAGGAAGATCGTCAGGGTGGCGATTTAAATTTCTGTTTTTACTATAAGAACAAAAATGAAATGACAAAACGGTTTACACATTTTGTGAAAAAGGCGAATGAAAGCGTTACTCAATTACCACATACAAATTTTCATCAGATGATTAATCAGGCATTAATAGGAATTTATGTAGCGGATGAAAAAGTACGAAGTCAAAAGGAAGTTCAAGGCATGGGTAAACATCTCTTACGTCTTGGTGGCAGTTCGGCGTTCTTTTTTTTCTTAAATGGTTTGCTCATGGCTCGTCTTCGTTCCCGTCAATTGCTTGTCTAGCAACAGCACCTATCTAATGAGTCAGACTATTGAATTATGGTATAATTTTGCCATATTTTTACCTTTCGCATTAGCCTCTGGAGTTTAGACTAATTTTCAATCGCATACAGTTTAATGGGTGTGCTAAAGAAGTGGATGTACAAGAGGGCTATTGCCAACTATTCTTTGTCCGGGTTAGACCTCATGGCTCAAGTTCATGACCATAAGGAGACACCTACCGTAGCCCGGTGGATCGTACTCTCGCAAATCCCTAAAGCCTGCTTTGCTGTACGCTCGTTTTGCCGCGTGGTTGTGGATGGAGGTGGTAAGCCCTAATAGAGGAATAGAAGGGTCTTCACGCAGGCGCTTTATAAGTAACTGCAAGGCTTGCGGTCCGATGCCCCGTCCCACGCAGCTGACCTCACCAATTAAGATGTCGATGTCAACCGAGTTTGCAGGTATTTCCATCAACCCAACCCAGTCTAGTATCTCGCGGGAAACAGCCTGCCAACGCAGGTAGCCAACTCTAGCACCATTTACCGCGATTATCGCCCGTTCACCCCCAGCTGGTGGACATAAAGCCCAGTCGAGGTGTTCTTGTGGTTCGGGATACCACCGTGCTACGTGTGGTGCTGATAGCCACCGCGAAAGCAGGGCTGCGTCGCCCTCGGTGAAGGGCACAAGTGTGACGTCATTAGCCATGACCGTACATAATTGGATCTTCGTTGTATAACTCCGTCATTGTCTTAGTATACCTATAACTTATTCTGAGATTTGCTGAAAGTTCAAGCTAAGTGAATAAGAACTATTTTAGTAACACTTTTTTAAGATAAAAAAATTAATATTGCACCTACAGTACCCCAAGGGGTGATAAAAATCTTAAAAAGAATTGGACTGTTTTTATACTAGTTACACTTAATTTTTTTGTAACTATAATTCAAAATTTGTTAAGGTATGGAAGACTAATTTTATCGGCTGACTGCAAAACAGCTTTTTCAACAGTTTGCGATCGCATGAGCATGAGCATGAGCCATCTGAAAATGTTGAAAGCTCACTATCATAACGGTACATCTACGCCATGTTCGCAAAGCGCTCTCGATTCAATCCGTTCCAATGCTTGTTAAACAGAGGTTTGCACTCCTGAATTAGAATTGCTTCCGTAATGCGAATTCCAAATCTGCAATACTGTTTAGAGATGCAATCAACGCTGTGGCGATCGCATAGCAATAAGCAGTTCTCAGTGCAATACACATAGGAGGGCGAACAACCATTCGCCCCTACATAGTTTTGATATCAATGTATTGGATTCAATTTTGAACCGTTTACGACCTACCCGAAGGGTCTGCGGCGTGAATCAACTCTGGCTGTTGAGCTTCAGGACGCTGAATAATTTGCTGGGTTGATGGTCTGTGCCAACGCCTTTATCAGGCATATTTTGAAGAGGAAATTCGTACTGGCTTGCTCCTAAAATCTTTCAGAAAATATTCATTTATGAACAATATGTTTATCTGGTTAATGAATAGGAATCATCGGATTGCTGAACAAGTGACTCATGCCTTCGCGGGCTTAGTTCCTTATAATGAGCTACTGCCTTCATTCAAGCATTGATAGAGAATGGCGATCTCCCACGACGTTGAATTGAGCAGTCTGGAATTAGACTTAAATCAGCAAAGGGCTGTAGTCCTGGTATGGAATGCCCGTGTTTAACAATCTATGTGTTAAAATTTGCCAGATAAGTACAATTTGAGACTAAAGAGAAATATTATGACCGAAATTATGCCGATTTCTCCAGTAAAAATTCAACTACCATCACTACCAAAAAATGTACTACCTGCTATACGTGAATTTACGGAAGCACTAGAAATCCCAAGAAATGTGCTGGCAAGTGATGAAGAAATCGAATATGCGTGGAATGCTTTACCTCGTGAGTTACGAGACATCCCAAATATCTCTTCACACGGCGAGTTACTTATTAGAATGTGTATTGCAGTAAGTGTGGGACTTTTTGATAGTGCAATCAACTATGCTTGGAATGCTTCTATACTAAGGTTACGGGAGAAAGTCAGGAACTTTGGGTTGCCACTTATTACTCAAATCCGTAAAGAGTATGAAGAAAAACATCTTTTAGAAATGCAAGATAGTCAATTGTTAAATCTTTGCTTGCAAATAAACCTTATAACAGAAGAGGGTTATTTCTTCTTAGATCAATGCAGAAGTACTCGTAATAACTTTTCAGCAGCTCACCCAACAATCGGGGTATTAGATGATCGTGAGTTTATTGCTTTTCTTAGAAGATGTATAAAATATGCTCTCGCTGAATCCTCTTCACCACGTGGAATTGATATTGGGTCTTTTATTTCAGCTATTAAAGGTTGTCGATTTACAGAAGAACAGTGTTTACTGTGGTTAGAACGTTTGTATGCAACTCATGATGCTCAAAGGGAATTATTATTTGGAACAATTCATGGTATATATTGCGATCCAGATTCATTAGAGCCAACTCGTTTAAACATAATAGACTTATGTGCTCCGCATAAGGAAAAATTTACCTCAAATATTAAATCTAATTTGATTAATCAGCATTCAGGGTATTTAGCAAAAGGGGATCTACAACGTCACGCAATATCTCAAGGATTCTTTGAGAAAATAGGTTTACTCAGTTTTCTGAAAGAGTCAGAGAGGCATAGTATAATTTCAAAAGCGCTAAATCAACTATGGACAGTTCATCAAGAAGTAAACAACTTTTATAATGAGCCTCCATTTGCAGAGCGATTAGCAGAACTTTCTAGACAGGGAGCGTTACCATTAACTGTGCAACAAGAATATGTTGAAAAAATAGTTGGTTGCTACATTGGAAATGGTTATGGAGTCTCTCGAAAAGCAGAACCCTTTTATGAGGAAATGATACGTGAATTTTCACCAAAAGAAATTCAGCATATGATTGAAATTCCCATAAAAACTTCTTCTTTAGTTGCACATAGAATTACAGGAGAAGTGTCATGCCGTCAAAGATATCAACAAGCCCTACGACTTATTGATATTTCTAGCGTACCTAATACTGTTCGGGTAAAGTATGAAGATTTTGTCGGACAAATAAAGTAGTTAATTATTAAGCGATTGGAGTAAACTGATTCAAAGCTGGGAGCAAAGTTCTCTCAGCTTTTCAGTTTTTAGGACACAATAAATAAACAGCCATACCAAAATTGTCTAAAGATAAGCGCTTTAGTGACTAGCGCTTTAAATCAATTTTAAATAATTATTCTCAAAATCATGTATATCGGCACAATCCACAATACTATTGGCTAAAGTAGAATAAGATGCTTTATCCCAATTTCTCATGAGAATCTTAATTTCGGCTATCTCGTCCTCTGTATATCCCCTAGATAAAATTTCCTCATAGGAATCGCTATGTACGAGCATGAAGTTGCGGACGATGTCAGGCAACCGTAGATATATTGAAAATGCATCATGACCTTAAACTGTCACCAATGATACAGCAATGACTCAAGCTCAAACCAAATTAGTAACCTTTGAAGAATTTACAGAATGGCGACCTCCAGGGGGACGTTACGAATTACACGATGGAGTAATTGTTGAAATGACCCAACCAACGGGCGACCATGAAGATGTTGTGGGCTTTATAGCAGGTAGAATCAGCTTTGAATATATTCGATTAAACTTACCCTACTTCATTCCAAAAACAGCACTAGTAAAACCTGAGACAAGTGAATCTAGCTATTCACCTGATGTATTAGTACTAAATCGGACAAATCTTGTGAATGAGCCATTATGGAAGAAAAAATCTACGGTAATTTATGGAGGTTCAATTCCATTAGTTGTAGAAGTCGTTTCTACTAATTGGGATGATGATTACTACATGAAATTTGGTAAATACGAAAACCTAAAAATTCCCGAATACTGGATTGTTGATTACCTTGGAATTGGAGCTAAAAAATTTACTGGCAATCCTAAACAACCAACAGTTTCTATCTGCCAGTTGATTGATGATGAATACCAGATTACGCCATTCCGAGGCGACGATCGCATTATTTCCCTGGCTTTCCCGGAATTAAATTTAACTGCCAAACAAATTTGTCTTGGGCAATAAACTTGATAGAGCAAAGATCCATCATGAGCTACGCTTGGGAATCAACACCTTGCCAAACTTAGCGTACAAAGCTGGTAACACCAACAAAGTTAACGCTGTGGAAGTAAACAAACCACCCAACACCACTATCGAAAGAGGCTGCAAAATTTCCTTGCCCGCACCACTTTCGACAACTAAGGGGGCTAATCCTAAAGCCGAGGTAAAAGCCGTCATCAAGATAGCATTCAAACGTTCCATCGTCCCTTTAATCAATACTTCCTTCAAAGGCATTCCTTCCGCAAATTTGCTGTTGTAATTATCCACCAGTAACAATCCGTTACGAGTTGCAACTCCAAACAGGGTGACGAAACCAACCAAAGAAGCAATAGAAATAACGCCACCAGTCAAAGCGACTGAAAAAACACCCCCCACCAATGCTAAAGGTAAGTTAATCATAATCATGGCGGTAGAAGGGATAGATTTCACTGAAAGGTACATGATGACTGTAATGATGACAAAAGCGATCGCACTCGAAATTAAAATATTTTGAGTTGCTCTTTCTTGTGCCTCAAATTGACCTGCATACTGGATATAGTAACCAGAAGGCGGATGTACCTGTTGATTGATTTTATCCCGAATTTCATTCACAATCGAGCGTAAATCTCTGCCATTGGCATTAGCAGAAACAACAATCAAACGGGAGACATTTTCACGGTTAATTGTATTGGGACCAGTGCCACTGTCAATTGTCGCTACTTGTGCCAAAGGGATTTTACCTCCCCTGTCGGGAATGTCAACTAATAAATTGCGAATCGTATCTAAGTTTTGACGTGCATCTGATTTTAACCAGACCACTAAATCAAAAGTTTGTTGTTTCTCCAATACTTGTGATACCACTCGTCCGTTAAGGGCAGTTTCAATTGTTTCAGAAAGCTTTCCTATTGTTAAACCATATCTTGAAGCCGCAAGTCTATTAAACTTAATTTGTATCTGTTCTATCGGGACTTGAGGTTCAAGTTGTAAATCAACAATGCCCTCAACAGTTTTCATCACCTCATTGACTTGTTTTCCTATAGTGCGGAGTTGTTCTAAATCTGAACCAAAAATTTTGACCGCGATCGCACTTCTCACCCCAGACAACACCTCATCCATCCTGTGAGAAATAAAACCGCCGATATTTGGTGCAACTCCCGGTAACTTATCAAATTCCTCTCGCAATTTTTTAATTGCCCCCTCCCTATCTTCCATACCTTTTTGGCTCAACTCAATGTCAATATGTGCAGAATTCACACCAGCTGCATCTGCATCACCGGGCGCACGTCCAGAACGCAGTTGTACGTAAGGAAATCTGGGGTCATCCTTAAGTGCTGCTTGGAGTGCTTCACCAGCTGCATTGGTTGCTTCCAAAGAAACACCTGGATAAAGAGTGAGGGTATTGACCAAAGTTTGCTCCTGAAACTCTGGTAAAAACACTCTACCAAAGGAAGGAACAATGACAGTTGCTGCAACTAAACTTGCAGTTGCAATAGCTAAAATCACTCCAGAATATCTTAGGGAAAATGTTAATAACGGATAATAAAGCTGTTTAAAAAATCTTGCTACCCAAGGTTCTTTTTCTGGTAAGTGACTGTGAGGCAATAAGATTCCACATAAAGCTGGGGTTACAGTTAATGCTGTGACACTCGAAGCAATCACTGCTGCCATGTAACCCAATCCCATTGGAATAAAAATACTACCTTCTACACCGGTTAAAGCAAAAACAGGAGAGAAGACAACTATAGTAATAATCGTAGCTCCAAAGACTGAATCCCGCACTTCCTGACAGCCATCAAACACCACATCTAAAACAGGGCGGGGGTTAGGTGAGTACTTGTTTTCTCTCAAACAGCGATAGACATTTTCTGCGTCTACAATGGCGTCATCTACTGCTGAACCAATAGCAACTGCTAACCCACCCAAGGTCATTGTATTTAAACCCTGCCCCAACCAATTGAGTATAAGTACCCCTATTAATAAGGACAAGGGAAGGGCAGTTAGACAAATAGCTAAATTACGCCAATTCATAAGAAATGGTATTAAAATGATGGCGACAATAATACTGCCTTCAACTAAAGCTTCTCTAACATTTTCAATAGAAGAATCTATATAACTTTTTTGCCGGAAGGTAGCTTGTATTTTAACATCTTTTGGTAAGCCTGCTTTCACTTCTTTCATCGCTTCTTCGATGGCACGGGTGACCGTAGGAGTGTCAGCTTGAGGCTGTTTGTTGATTGCAACAATAATTGCCTTTTGACCGTTAAAACTACCATCTCCCCGCTTAATCGCTGCACCAATTTTTACATCAGCAACATCGGATATTTTTACAGGCGTACCATTACGGGCTGCGATCGCAGATTGCTGTAATTCTTCAATAGATTCAATCCGTCCAATACCCCGAATGAGCTTTTCTCGGTCAGAAGTGATTAAATAACCACCGGGAGCATTTATATTGGCAGCCGATGTAGCTTCTACCACATCTTCTAAAGTGACATTAAAAGCTTTTAATTTCTCTGGGTCAACCAAGACCTGATATTGGCGAACATCCCCACCATAGGCAACAACCTGGCTGACTCCAGGAATAGCTAATATGCGGTTGGTAACTTGCCAATCTACAAGACGCCTTAGTTCCATTAAGGAAGTAGTTTCGGAACTGAAGGCATACTGCAACACTGTTCCAATGGGAGAAGTTGTGGGGGATATTTGCGGTGATTCCACGCCTTCGGGAAGTTTGCTTTGGGCTTGCTGCAATCTTTCCGTGACTAACTGGCGAGCTTGATAAGTATCGGTTCCCCAACTGAAAATAATTTTCACAACAGAGAGCCCCGATGCACTTGCAGAACGTACCGCTGTGACTCCTGGAGTCCCGTTTATAGAACTTTCAATAGGTAAAGTCACTAGAGATTCGACTTCTTCGGGGGCCAATCCCGGCGCTTCTGTTTGAATTTCAACTTGTGGCGGGGCAAAACTGGGCAACACGTCTAAAGGCATTTGGATAATTGTATGAAATATCCAAAAGGTGATGACAATTGTTCCCACGATAACGAGCCAACGACGGGCGATCGCCCATTTAATGATGGCACTCAGCATATTTATAGAGTGTTTTTATTTCTGATTGGTAACAGTTGGCTCGTGATGAATGACATGATGGTTGTCAATCCATTGCGGGGGTTCTGTAGGAGCTTCTTCTGGTAATACAGAAAATTTTGCGGATGGTTGAGGTTTTGTACGGCGATCCGACCAAAAAGCACCAGCCATGAAAGCTAAAGTCGCGATCGCACCTCCCCCCCCAACTCCAAGCCACAAAGGCATTGAAGAGTTGGAACTTGCTCGTTGTTCTCCTGCTTCCTTGCTTTCCCGCTCACCTGTTTTTCCACCACCCCGTAAAGATTGAGCATAAAGTTGAGTTGCACGCTGAGTGACAACTAAATCCCCCTCAAATAAACCAGTCTTCACCTCCACCATATCTCCTGAGGTTTGACCTAAAGTGACTTCAACAGGTTGGTAAGTATTACCGCTTTGCACGTAAACCTGTTGTTTGCCATTAGCCTCAACAACAGCAGAACTGGGAACAGCCAAGTTAGCTGACAATGCTTGGTTGGTTAAAACTTCGAGTTCTGCAAACATTCCTGGCTTAAGAACTCCACCCGGATTATTAATTTCGGCTTTTACAGGTACAACCCTTGTATCACCTTCCACAACAGCTCCAACTACGGCAATTTTTCCGGTAAAAGTGCGATTGGGAACGGAAGCAACCTTAATATTGACCCGTTGACCCGTCCTTACCTTACTTAAATCTTGCTCATAAATATTTGCAGTCGCAAAAACTCGACTATCGTTGGCAATAGTCATCAACTTGCCACCTGCATCTTCAAAGGATTGACCGAGAGTCGCTTCCCTATCAGATATTTTACCGGAAATCGGTGCAGTTACGGTTACCAATCCTTTCTCATTTGCTTGATTTCCAAGTTGTTGCAGCCGAGTTTCATAAGCAGAATTACTGAGATTAATACGCGATTTTGCAACATCCACTGCTGCTTGAGCGCGTTTGAGTTGATTCTCAGCCTCAATGACATCCCGACGACTGCTTGCTTTAGTCAGTTCGGCTTTTGCCTGTGCAAGCTGAGTTTGGGATTCTAAGGCATTGCGACGTGGTAAAGCACCAGAATCTGCCAACTCTTTGTCCTTGTCATATTTTTCTTGAGCAAAAGCAACTTGGCTTTGTGCTTCAGCTATTTCAGCAGCTGCAATTTCCTGATACCGTTTGTAGTTTTCCTGGGCACGCTTTAAGTCAGCCAAGCTCGATTGCAAATCAGCTTGTCCTTGAGCAAGTTTTTCCTGAGATTCAACGCGCAGTGTTACCAAGTCAGGGCTCGTGAGAACAGCAACCGGTTGACCTTTCTTTACGAATGCACCAGGTTCCACCAATAACTCAACTACTTTTGCCCCGGAAATTGGGGTCGTAACTTCCACTTTTTGACTGGGTAGAGTTTCAATTTGCCCGGTAGTTTTAATACCAACCGCAAGCCGTTGACGCTTCACTGGCTCGACTTTCAGCCCTATCCTTTTCGCTGTTTCAGCTTCTACTTGGATAAAAGTGGTACCTGTAGCCGTTTCACCACCTTGAAATTCATTTCCGTGTCCGGCATGGGCGAAAACCACTGTGGGACTAAGCAATAATAAAAAGCTCAGGACTGTAGTGGAACAACAACGAACTGCTGTCAATGATTTGGAAAAAGAGTTGGACATGGTGCTTTAATACTTCTTTAGTACCGGGAGAAAAGAATAGGGCACGTGCCACACCGCGATCTCAGTCCAGTCATGCACGTACCTCCCAGTCTGCCATTGAAAAATGAAAATGATGTGAAATTTGTTATTTGTCATTTGTCATTTGTCATTTGTGTTGAGCAAAGAACTAATGACCAAGGACTAATGACCAAGGACGAATAACTTTATTTGTGTCATCTTACTTACTTGTTATACCAAGCTTTTCTCCACTGCTTCATTTCATCGATTTCTTTTTGTTGAGAATCAATAATCTCTTGAGCCAATTTCTTAACCTCAGGTCGCTGAGACTTATTCAAGGCATCCTTAGCCATGTCCAAGGCACCTTCGTGGTGAACAATCATCGCATTCATAAACCGCAGGTCAAAGTTAGCATCTGCCGTCCCGAGGTCTTCAAGCATTTTCATGCTTTGCTGTTGTTCTTTTGACATTGGTACAATAGATTTACCCCCACCACCATAGATAACAGGTTCTGCGCTGGCTTGGGGATACCACTCTTTTCGCCACTTCCGCAATAGTTCATTTTCTTCTCTATTCTGGGCAATAATAATGTTGCGTGCTAGACCCTTAATTTCAGGGCGTTGAGATTTTTGCTCGGCTTCTTTTGCCATGACAATTGCCCCTTGGTGATGTAACCTCATGCCATCAATGAATCGCAGATCGTAGTTAGCATCTGCTGGTCCCAAATCCATGCTATGACTCATATGGCTATTGTGCCCCGTACCACCATGTTGCATATGCTGCTTATCGCTTGCTTCTACAGCTGTGGTCTCTGGAGATTGGTTTTGGTTTTGGGAAGTAGTTGTAGAACAGGATGTTAGCATACCCCCTGTTAGATATGCTAGTGCTACAAAAGTCAAGGCAAAAAACCCGTTTTTCCAAGAAATAGGCTGCATAAGTTTTATCTGACGAATAAGAATTACCAAAAAGTTTCTTTCTCTATTGTGAAATATCCAGCTAACTGGAGTGTCAACTGCGTTGCGATCGCCAACTGCAGCCATTTTCGATTAAGCGCAAGGCAAATACACCTACCACTTAGTATTTCCAAAAAAAATGAAATCAGGATGAAACATATTTTTGTAGGGTGGGCACTGCCCACCAGCAGCCAATGTGCGGCATAGCCCTACCTAAGTCTTTAGGTCATCTTCTGGCGGGAAGAGAGTAATTTTTCCAAAAAATGAAATCAGGATGAAACAGTAAATAGTAAGTAAAAATTATGGTGTCCTTCTTGACTCTCCAGCCTATAGGAGAGTTTAGGATAGGTTAGGCAAATTCATCTATTTTATTTAATGGTGGTATTTGAAGAAAATTTAAAACTTATTGTACAGATGTGAGAAACAACTTTGAAATTGGGAAGAATACCTTTTATACCAAATCAATGATTTGTCTTGCGATTGAATGACTGTAAAAACTTAAATAAATCGATCTATATTATTAGGATACATGAGCTTATATGGAAACCAATGGGTTTTATCGCCGACCTTTGCCTTCACCACTCATTTCTTTTTCTTCCCCCGAGGGCAAACAAATTTTTACAGAAGCATTAGCTCTAGGAGGTATGGAGGGTTACTTTGCCCTAGCCGAGCAATTTCATACTCAGTCAGAACCAGCTTACTGCGGTCTTGGGACACTCGTTGTTGTCCTTAATGCGCTGTCAATTGACCCAGGTCGGATTTGGAAAGGTTTGTGGCGATGGTACAGTGAGGAGATTCTTGACTGCTGCTTGCAACTGCCAGTAATTAAACAACAGGGAATAACACTCGACCAATTTGCGTGTTTGGCACGTTGTAATGGAGCACGAGTAGAGCTTGAGCGTTACGGCAATAGGACTATTGAAGAATTTCGGGAAGCTTTGAGAAAAGCCACTGCATCTGAGCAAGGCTTGCACATGGTAGTCTCTTACTCACGAGAAGTATTGGGGCAAACTGGCGATGGTCATTTCTCTCCAATAGGGGGCTATCATCCAGAACGAGACCTAGTTTTAATTCTAGATGTTGCTCGCTTCAAGTACCCATCCCACTGGGTGCCTTTGTCACTAGTTTGGGATGCTCTAGCGCCGGTCGATCCGGCAACTGGAAAACCTCGCGGTTACATTCTGATGTCTAAAGCAAAAGATTCGCTTCCTGTCTCTTTCCCCAATTGCACCGTGGAAACGGTTGGGAAACTGGGATTTAACATTGAAGACGCGGTTCATAGCAAAGCTTTTGAACAAGTTAAAAAATATATGGAGAGGATGGTAAGTTTAACAATATATTGAATCTTTCAATTGCTCTTTCTTAAAATCGCCCAATGTGTTGTGTAGGTTGGGTAGGAAGTGGCAACCAACAATTGGATGAAATGTTGGGTTTCGTTCCTCAACCCAACCTACACAATAACAAAGAACGCTCCTTTATCATCGGTTATTACAAAGGACAAATGACAAAGGACAAAGGACGCTCTAACTAAAAGCCCGGACAGTTACTACTTTCGCAGACGGTATACAGCATTGTCTTAGCTTGTAAATCTTCCTCAACTAAAACGGCAAGTGTACCATCACTGAGCCTAGTAGCAGATAAAGGCTGCCACAAATCAATCCACCCACTTCTTTTTGTACGCAGGGTCGTGATATGGTTTCCATTTTTTGTATCCAACATCCTTACTGCTCCTGTATTCGTCTCATCTCCCTCATATTCTTTATTCAAGTAGCCAATAAACACTCTGTCCTCCGCTACTAAAAAGCCTATTCCTAAAATGCGCTCGTGAATTGGTACGCTGTCGTCGTACCAGTTATACGGTATTCTTGTTTGCCAGTTTAGCCTTGGCGAGCCAGAGGATATGTTATCGTACCGCGCAATGTCTCCTCCAAATTCCATGACTTGTTCGTTCTTACCTCCAGTCACATACAAAGAATCCGTCTTTGAGTCATGATAAATGCGTTGAAGATTCACCCACCCTTCTATTCTTGTCACTTCTTGCGTCTGACCGAATATCGGGTTACCGTCCCCATCAACCCCTTGAATTTCAGTTTTTAGAATTCTATTGCCATCAAGTTCCCAAAAAGTGCCGTCTTGGTCGATGCTAAATGCAGGACTGCGGGATACTCGTGGTAGTTTCCCTGCAGGAGCTGCTATGTAACCATTGTTAGAGAACTTGAACACATGGATGTCGCCGCCGTTTAAACCGTCAACTGTATACATAAACTTTTGGTTTTTAATGTTCCCAACAAAGACGACCGATCCAGCGGCGGCATCATTGTTGACACTCACTCGCGGATCGTCCGGGTATGTATCCTCGTCAAGGGTATACGCAATCAATTTCCATTGCTTACCGGGGGGTTGGCTGTAATCCATTTCGTATATCTCTTGTTTTCCGTAGACATACTTGCCCTTACTATCGGGGTCAAACCAAGGCATATCTATAAAATGCAAACCGAGTGCTTCCCAATTCAATGTCTCTCCATCAGGAGCAAGGCTGACAATGCGTGTACCCCATCGACTCATGCAAATATAAATGTTGCCTTCTGCATCCGTGCCGGTGCCGGTAATACCCCAAAATACGTTAGGTTTGACTGCTCCCTTAGTAGCTTTTACACCACCAGGAGTACCAACCGTGCGTACAAGTTTACCATCGCTGTCATAGAACTCAATAACGTGTTTATTATCACCGTCATCGGCCACCATGATGAGACCATTCTTATTGTCAATTGCTAGTGCTGTTGGTTTAACCAAACCAGCAATCTTTATACCAGTTCCCTCCTTGACTACAGTATTGTCCTTGATACTCCACCTGTTACCTTTGCGGTCAACGACACTACTGACGTTTATGTCTCGCTCTGTCTCATTTCCTACAACATCACCTTTGTAATATACGCCATGAGTGAGTCCATCTTCATCCCAATGACTTTCAGTGAAAACATTGCCTTGGTTATCAACTTCACAGGCAGAGACAAAGTTTTGTACGTGTTTATAAGGGTAGTCTTTATCTGGGTTTAGCCGTTCAGCACCACTGAGAGTATTGCCAATCCAAGAAGTTTTGTACTTCACGTTATTAGGTGTTTGGGCTTGCACTGGATTTGTTAACAAATCTCTCACCCCTGTCCCTAAGGAGAATAGGGTAGCGAGAGAAAGAGTACCGAGTTGACGTTTCTTCACAGTTCACTCCAGATTTCACATTAGGATGTTTGGAAAGCCTGGAGATGCGTCCCAAATAACTGTCATATGTTACTTTCAAAAGCTGTACAGCGGTCAAAGTTCAGTAAAAGCTAATGAAATAGCCCTACAAAGGGAATGATGATTCCGATCGCAAGTCAGTGAAATATTTGTTAGGTATACACAATTGCAGAGGACGCTACCCTAAAACACTTCTCTGCTCCCTGGTAACCAAGAATGGAAAACGTTAAACTTTCTTATCGGAGCACCAGCCAAAAAGAGGGCTCTTTGGCTTGGGTTCTTTAACTATGCAATTCTACAATGGGAAAAAATATTTGACAAGCAATTCTACAATGAGAAATTTTTATTTCAAAACCTAATTGGAACAGTTAAGAAGTTGCCATCCCCAGAATCTTCTGAGCCACTTCTGGAGGCACGGGCATAACCGATAACCGATTTCCCGGTCTGACTACCATGAGTTCTTCATTGGTAAACTCTTGTTTGAGCGTTGATAGTGAGAGGGGTTTGGCAAAAGCCTCCACAAATTCCACGACAACTGTTTGCCACCGAGGGGAGTCAGGGCTGGATTTTGGATCGTAGTATTTACTTTTTGTATCAAACTGGCTTGGGTCAGCAATACCTGTCTTCACAATACGCATCAATCCTACAATACCGGGGGGCTCGGTGTTGGAGTGATAGAAAAAAGCTAAATCTCCTGCTTGCATTTGCCGCAGAAAGTTGCGAGCTTGATAATTGCGAACGCCGTCCCAGACAGTCTCACGTTGCTGTTGGAGGTCAGAGATACTGTAAACTGTTGGTTCTGACTTCATTAGCCAATAATTCATTGAGCCCGGATAGTTTTGTTAACACATACACCTATCCATAATGTACGGGAATACAGTTTACCGATCGTATTATTAATTAGTTGACTTAAAACAACAAGTATACTAACGCTTTTTTTAGAAAATCTTAAAGTTCTTGAAAGTTACAATTTATACGAAATATTTTTTTAATCTTTACTCCCTTCCCGCCAGAAGATTACCTATTGAAAACCGCCATAGCGAAGTATGTCATTTTGTATCGGCAAGGGATTGTTTTCACGTAATTCTTCCCATAAAACCATCTGCGTTATAGTTAATTTGTTTCCAGTATTAGAAACTGCTATGATAAAACAAATAGTTGCGATCGCACGCAGCATCCACCTATGGGCGATCGCAATCATCTGGATCTTTAGTTTGGGATTTGCACCAGAAGTTCAAGCTGCAACTTCGCGCCCGACTTGGGTGCAAAATGAAATCTACCAACACAACCATCCCTATGCCAGCCAGCTGCCAACTGAACTAGAAACAAAAATGCGTAAGATGGCAGATAGCCCCTTCGCCTTCTACCGGGGAACGGCTCATATTTTCTACCGCGATATGCAAACCTTGGGGGGCTCTAAATTTGTCAATTCCCCAACCTCCGCCATTTGGTTGGAAGGAGATATGCACGTGCAAAATCTTGGGGGAATGAGGGATAGCAAAGATAATAACGTCTTTGACACAACAGACTTTGATGAAGGCTACCTCGGTCCCTACGTTTGGGATTTGCGACGCATGGCAGTCTCTATTCTATTAGCGGCTAAAGAAAACGGTCTGAGTTCTGGCGATGCTCAAGATATCGTCCGGAATTTTTTAGATGCTTACTTAAATAAAATGAGTGACTTTAAGGGGACTAACGACGAATTATCTTACCGTCTGGAATCGAGCAATACAAGCGGTGTGGTAAAGGATTTAATTGAAAAAGCAGCAAGTAAAAAACGCTCTAGTTTATTAAAACAATACACAGTAGTGAGCACTGATGGCAATCGAGCCTTCCAGACATCCTCCGTCCTCGAATCTGTATCTGACAGTACTTATTCAGCCATTTCCTCTGCCATGAGTGACTATATTCACTCAATCCCTGAAAGCAAACGCAAAAGCAAGAGCTACTACACCCTAAAAGATATTCGTCTCAAATTAGGTTCGGGCACTGGTAATCTTGGTAAATATCGATATTTCCTACTCATCGAGGGTCCTAGTTCGGCAACCGATGACGACCGAATTTTAGAAATGAAACAGGAAGCTAGTAGTGCGGTTGCTATTGCAGTTCCCGGTCTGCTGTCTCCTGCAAGTTATGAAAACCATGAGGGGCTAAGAGTGACGATGACCGCTAAAGCAATGCTTTCCAATACCGACCCCTTGGTTGGGTACACCACGGTGAACAACATCCCCTTCATGGTGCATGAAAAATCTCCCTACCAGGTGGACTTCGACTATAAGTTATTGACCGATAAGTCAAAGTTTATGGATGCAATGGAGTATGCAGGAAAGGTGGTTGCAAAGAATCATGCAATATCTGACAAGGATTACAATACCGCGATCGTTCCCTATAGCGTTGACAAAGAAGTGACTGACATTGTAACTCCAAATTCAGCTGCATTTAAAGATGAAATTGTTAACTTTGCTGTAAACTACGCAACTCAAGTTGAATATGACTATGCAAGTTTTGTAGAAGCTTACAATGCCAAGGTACCGCTTTACTGAATTGCACCATTTGACATTTGAGACTAAGAAACAATGTTAAAGTTTTTCTATAATCCAATTTCTGTTAACGCTCGTCGAGTCTGGATAGCCTTAATCGAGAAACAAATTCTCTTTGAGCCAGTTTTGGTGAATCTAGATGGAGACCAATTTAATCAAGAGTTTACAGCAATTAATCCGCTTCAACGCATTCCTGTCATTGTAGATAACGGATTCCGAGTCGTTGAGTCATTGGCAATTTTAGATTATCTTGAGGCGAAGTATCCCAATCCATCTTTAATGCCTACTGAACCTGAAGATATTGCGATAGTGCGGATGGTCAATATGGTTGCTATCAACGAGCTTCAGCTTGCTACAATAACTCTTTCTCGACCATTAGTAGGATTAGAAACTTCTCAAGAAAAGCTGGAAATGGCAAGAGAGAGAGCGATCGCGGTATTGCAGTTCTATGAGTCACTTTTAGTTGGAAAGTCTTACTTTGTCGAAGATAAAATAATGTTATGCGAAGTTGTTGTTGGAACACTAGTTCCTTCAATACCCTTATACGGTTTGTCTTTAGAACCTTACCCAAATCTCAATGCTTGGTCGCAACGTTTGCAAGAGCGAGCTAGTTGGCAGCAAACAACTCCGAACGATCGAGCAATTGAATCGGCTCTTCCAAATATCAGAAAAATTTTGGAGCGGCGATCGTAAGTTGACGTGATGGGAATCACAGCGTCAGTGCTAAAAGGGATAGTAGCTGTAATATAGCTGCTATCCACACTTACCCTTAG
Source organism: Scytonema sp. NUACC21 (assembly GCF_054684315.1). NCBI lineage: Bacteria > Bacillati > Cyanobacteriota > Cyanophyceae > Nostocales > Scytonemataceae > Scytonema > Scytonema sp. NUACC21. The sequence continues at coordinate 53,484 of NZ_BAAFZH010000104.1, forward strand.
TTATCCTTTTTGGGTAACTCTTTTAGAATCAAGAACCAGTTAGAGTAACCATCTGTGCGAGAGTATCCTGCCACTTGTAGATGGGGTTAAAGTTTAAGTGTTGTTGTAATCTTTCACCGCTGTATTTCCAGCGTTGCCCGAAAGCGCTACTTTCAGAGTTACTATGTTTAATAGCACTGCTGCTGCTAGTAATGTGAATCAATTCAGTACAGAAGTCATGCCAAGTAAAATGATCGTTGATAACATTAGCAGCTAGTCCTAGTGGCTTATTTAAACATTCAACTGATGCCCAAGCTAATTCTCGAGCATCTACCCAAGCATCGCCAAACTGTGACCATTCGTCCTGAGTCTCCCCAGGCAAGATGACATCTTCACCCCTAGATACTTTTTCGTAGAGATCTGTTGTCCATAAACCTTTTTTTGTCAGACAACGCGGATCTGGACCCCAAATATGTGGTGGTCGAAGGATACTAAAGTCACTACGCTTTCTCTTTCGGGCTGTTTCCTCCAATAACGTTTCGCAGGACACTTTGCCATAGCTGTATGATGAATAGGTCTTATTTAATGGATGATTCTCAGCGATTGGAAGCCATTGAGCATAACCATACACATCTACACTACTTATGAATACAAATGCTCCTCGATCCCAATATTTGAGTAATGTCTCCATTGCAACAATATCTACTTCAGGATGTATGAACGTACAAGCTACATGAATAATGCCTGTTACTTGATGTGCGGCACGGCGAAGACTATGCGTGTCAGCAAGATCGCCAAGAACCACGTCAACATTTGTCTTTCGTATTGCAGGTTCTGAGTTTGTTCGAGCTAGTATGCGAATATGCTTTCCGCGTTGTTGTAGTTCTTGTACAACAAAACTTCCCAACATACCTGTTGCGCCGGTGACCAAAATCATCCAACTACCCTCCGATAAAACTCAGCTTTCTTTAGATATCCCCTTACTTATCGGCGGAATACGTCCTTGTTTTCTACTCCATCGCTATTATTTTTTACAAAAATTAATATTTGGCTAATAACTCATCTGTGGCATATCACCCGTGAAATGCAGGTTCAGCCTAGAGCTTGAGCCTTGTAGTACAAGGATAATGATGTTAACGGTTTCTTAAGAAGAACTTAGTCATGCTAGTGTAATCTCAATGCTATTCGGAATTTAGACAAAGCAATTGTAACAGTGAAGATTAACAGACGTACAATCATCAGTGCCCTTGCTGCCGCACCTGCATTTGCAGGTTTTTCTACCCTTCTTTCAAAAGTTAAAGCTCAAGATGTCAAAAAGTTTGAAGTTTGGTTTATTAGGCATGGTGAGAGTGAAGTTAATGTTTTATCCTCAAGACCCAACCTACCCCCAGACTTACCCCCCGATGAAGGCTTTACCTATCCTCTCACAGTAAGAGGTATCGAGCAGGTGAAAGAACTTGCCTTGTCGATTCAAGAGATTGATGTTTCAGCGATTTTCACCTCCACTCGCTTGCGTACCGTTCAAACAGCAGATGCTCTATCGTTTGCCAAAAATATTCCCATACAACTTGCTCCTGAAATTGTTGAAGTCAATTTTGGTACACTCGCTGCATCAAGTGCTGCTGCTCTTCAAGAAATCTTTCAATTATTAACTGATTGGTTGATAAACGAACAATACGAGCGCAGCGCCCCTGATGGAGAGAGTTACAACGATTTGCGCTCTCGTTTCGTCCCATTTGTCACAAGGACAATCGAGCAGTATTCCAGCATTCCTCAAGTGCTAATATTTGTGGCGCACGGCGCTATTTTATCTACCATGTTACCTCTGGTCTTCAAGAACGTTTCGAGGCAATTTGCACTGGCTAACATCTTACCAAATACGGGGGTTGTCAAAGGCGAACTGAGAAACGGACATCTTATTTGTACGGATTGGAATGGAGTTCAGCCGCTATAACGACAAGTGTTAAGTTGAAGTGAGATGCCACTAACAGGACGAATTTTATCTACAATCTTATTGCCTGCTCAAGAAAGATAGTGTAGATATTTTCTATACATTTTGTACCGGGAACCATGTTGCCACATATTTACAACAGGGATATTAGCAGCTGCTACTTGTAATTGATTCAAAGGATCGTGTGGCTTTATCTCCAATTTGAGATTTTGCTTAATGGTTGCACGTAGTTCGCTCAACTTAAAGAAGCTTTGACTTGTTAATTCTGTTCAATAATAGGGCAAATTGTTTGTTCGTTCTGTTCGGGTACATTTTCCCTACCTGACAGCAATCCTTCTAGTTCAGTCTTCAAGATACGTAGTTGCCGAATTTGTTCGTCAATAGCAGCTAACTTATCTTTTAGCTTGACTTTTACGCGATCGCAAGGTAAAAAACCTTCATCGTGTACATCCAAAAAATCTTTAATTTCTGATAGTGTCAACCCAAGATGTTGAGCGCGTTTGATAAAGTTGAGACGTTTAAAAACATCAGAATTAAACAATCTAAACCCGCCTTCAGTTCTACCAGACGCTTTCAGTAAACCAAGCTCCTCATAATAGCGGATAGTTTTGATAGGAACACCACTTTCTTTAGCTACTTCGCCAATTTGTTTTGACTGTTCTCGAACTAACATGATGAGCCCCTGTTCTATAGAAATGACCACTTTTATCTTAGACCCTCCAGTGAGATGGAGAGTCAAGACCTGACAGCACCATATCGCTAAATCTTGGCACCTTTGTGAGACTTCGGTTTTCTCACAAGAAACCACCATATCTCCAATCCAATTAACGTCAACCCGCCGCCTGTCACTGCACCCTTTACCCACAGTGGTTGTTCAATCCGCGCAAACTGGGTGGTGTGTGAAGTTTGAGTATGTGGCATTTCGTGAGTTGTCTGTGCTTCTACTCTACTAGAGGTGACACCGACTATTAATCCCAAACTGACGATACTGCTGGTAATTGCCTTTTGACTTAACATTTTCCTACTCCTTACACAATGGCTTTGCTTTGAAAGTTACGCAGACGCAAAGCATTTGTAACGACTGACACAGAACTAAATGCCATTGCTGCACCTGCAATCGTGGGGTTAAGTACTCCCCCTCTCCGTTAAGAGATGGCATGTCTAAGGAGCGCTTTTGCAGCATCAACATCTGCATCAGCAATCGCGATACATATAAATTTTGTCAGACGTGCTGTTTGAAGCGTCTCTACATTGCCGATTCGTATCATCCTTTTTGTAAAATGTCATAACAGCCGTATTCACTACATCCCTGAAAACTATCCTAGGGTCACTTTACGTACCACTACGCATGCCCTTTCGGACAGAATCTTGGCTTTCTGTTTAATTGAACCCAACACTGAATTTGCGATCGCTTAATTCAAACCCCGTTTGCGAGACTAACCATGACATTGTTAAATTCACACGGTTCCTCAGTCAGTTGGTGCTTGTCATGCATATCTATAAATTGGGAGTTAGAAGGCATTAAAGTTATTTGATAAGTTATGGAGCGTGCATTAAGGTCAACAACTACCGTTCCTCCCCGGTATTTCTCTACCTGTCCCCAGACCTCATAGCCCATCATGATTGCCTTCTCCCAATCACCCAACGAACACTGAGTAACTTCTAAATGTGATGTCATATTTTTGATAGTTTTCAATAGCTGGTAATCTATCGCTGAAACGCCTTCTAAAAACCTGTGATCTTTAGCATAGGTGAATACGAGTGCTGATATGCCTTCCTCAATAGCTATTGCACGACCGCCGTCTTCAACCTCGTCAACGAGAGAATTGCTTTTGCGCTTACGTTTAAGCATACTACGCATGACTGGCGACCAACCCAAAACTGCGGCATATGACATATGGAAAACATCATGAAAGCGGTAACCATCGCTAGAGTAAGAGTTATCGGTGAGGTCGTTTCCAACCTGTTGTTTGTCAATAAAGGCTCTCATCTTTACTAAGTTATCGTTCCTTAACTCAGTCATCTCTACTTCAAATTGTCGTGGTAAAGTTTCGTGTTCGGGAAAGTTTTTGTCAAAGATGTAGCCTATAGATTGACTATCTATTTTTACTGAATTTCTCCATCCCCAACGGTCATGGCACTTTTTCAAATTCTTTTCTGCAATTTCTTCTAAATCAAGGTTAAACTTGCTTGCCAAGTTGGCAAGATACCAAAGCATATCACCCAATTCTTCCGCAACTCCTTCTTTAAAAAGTTTATGTGCATCACCGTCACGTAAATGCTTCTTATACTCAGTCATCAAAGAGCCGACTTCGCCTACTAACCCCAGGAGTGGAATCATTAGTTCAGACCCTTCCACAACAGGCATCTGGTCTGTACTCATCGCTTGTATTTGATAATCCACAAAATTCATAATTTAACTCTTCTAATCAAAAGCAGATGCACTTAGTTATACAAAGAAACTAAAGCCATGCCTTCTGTAGATTTATCAAAGTTTATTGAAGGATGTATACTTTTTTAAGTAATCTTACCGTTTAAAAATTTTGTTTCAACTAGTATTTTGAGCTTATAAAGCATTAATTGTTTTTATTTATTGAAATAAAAATAGCTAAATTAAAAACTTAGTAATAGAAGTAGGGACAGTACTAAAAACGAATTGGTTGTGTATTATTTTTAGTGTAGAGTGGGTGGCGTGGGTGCCAATGTTTTGTTAGACCCAGGCAGTACAGAGGTTGTCGATCGGAAATTAAATTGAGCACTTTTTCGTTCCGATGCTGAAAGCTGCCATTCGTACCCCATGCCAAAATAATGAAAGCAGCACGTTTTGTTGCTAATTGAAGATAGTCATTATTTTCTGAACCCACAGGATCGGGTACTTGGCGTATATCACGGGGTTTAGTAGCACGGTAAGCAAACAGATTAACTACTTCAAGAGAACCATAACCCCAAAACTGAGCAAAGTAAATGCACTTACGAAGTGTTGGATCATCTTGGTTAGCATCTGCAGTGCTTGGGTTAAGCATCACAAAAGTAATTTGCGGTTTATTTATATCCCATACCCGCCCTAACAAGTAGCGGTACCTTCCATCTTGACTGAGAACGGCAGATTTGTTCATGCCACTTACTTGATTCATAAATAAATTCTTGAAGCTAGAACAGACATAACTGATAAGAATTGGGTAACACTGAATTTTGTAGGGCTTGTGTTTTTTTCATCTTTTTACTTTTATCTTTAAACAGCATCTTTTGCTCTTTTTGATCCTGTAATTCAATCAAATCTTTTGTTGTATTATAATTTATTTTTTCGGCATCAGTTAATAAATTATCAATTGTTATATCTTCCAGAGATAATTGCTGATAGTTACTAGCTCTTAGTTGCTCTCTATTGAATTTTTTCCGATTTGTATAATTGGGTTTTAACTCAATCAAGGGCTGTTGAGGAAGTTCTAATTTTAGCTCACTTGATGCTAAAGTTTTTTGAACCTTATCGTTTATCCGCCATTTAGGTGGATAGAAATAATCAATTGGTTGAGGATTTGAAGAAAATTTTGATTTTATTTTTTGACGATTACTTTTTAAATCAGGAAATGCTACTCTGCAATATTTATCAGTCTCACAAAATAGGTTTTGACAATCGATTGCTTGTAGCGGACGACCCCAGAGCGATTGAAAATTTAACCCCAAACGCTGAAATTCCTGTTCCTGATTTTCGGTCATCCAAAGGATAATATCGGCATTACTTTTCCCATCCGTATCAAGGAAACACTTGCGGATACCCCGTTCAGCCCCTGGACCTGCTATGGTAAAACTGTTTTCATCAAAGTTGATAATTTCGCTATAGTTAATATCTGTTGCTAATTGGTAAGCCATAAACTTACCTAGTAACGGATATTCTTGAATAGTATAAAAAACTTCTTCAAGACTTTTAGCTTTGATTATGCGGCTGACTACACGATCTTTCACAACCATTTGCTCGATTAATGCCAAATGATTCTGGTGTTTCTTATCATAGCCAAACTCTTTACTAGCACAAGACATATATGCACTGGTATAAATAACGTATCCAGTTTCCATAGCATCTTGTAATAGATTTGAATAAATATTAAAATTAAAATTAGACAGTGAAATATAGTTTCCTATTTTGTTTTCTAAGTATTCCCAAGTTTCTATTTTGTTAAAAATTTTAAACAGTAAAATTCTGAATAAAACTTCTTCTTCATTTTTACTTCTATTACCATCATAAATTATATTCTTAATAAGATATTGGGAAACGCGATCGCTAGCTCGATAAGCATTACAAAATTTATAAGTATTGATAATAGGGTCACTTGTCCAAGGTGGTGGCATATTATTAATCTTCTTAAAAAAGACTTCCTGGCGCAGGGCTGCAAATCGCCAATAAGTATCATAAATCTCTTGCCTTACTCGCATATATCATTCTCCTAGCTTTGTCTATCCAAGTTACTCCGGATTAGAGTCTTTCGTTGTCGGCTTTAAGTTCCTTCAATTTACGGCTGATTAGTTCATGAAATCTTGCAGAATCTCTAAGTAAGTTAAAACATGGAATCTGTCGTTTTAGCTGTGATAAAAATTGTAGCAGTTTTGTATATAATTATGTAACAATTCGCTAACAATGTTCTGTAAATATATAATCATATCAGCAACTCAGAATCTTCCGAAATATCACCATATTATTGATAAGTTGTCTCATGGTAAAGGAGAGTTCATATCAATTACTCTAACTACGATAAGGTTTGGTAATCATACTCCACTACCCAATCAGTGCAGATATTTTGCAGCCGTCTATACCCTACTATGCCCAAGTACAGATGTCACCAAATCAACTGGCACACCCCGATCAAAAGGATATGTTGGGTATAGATATCTAAACCAGTGAGCCGACACCAGCATTTTCCAAGCTTGCCACTGCTCTCTTCACTACCTTTAGCGTCTTGTAGAAAAGCGATCGCTATCCCTATACTATTCCAGTCAGAGCTAGTAGTACCGTGTTACAATTTCCAATAAATTTAAGAAGGTGTATCGATGGCTACCCTTAATAACATAGATTTACCAGATGACTTGTATGAACAGCTTAAAGAGTTAGCCACACTTGAGAACAGCTCTGTTAACGCGCAAGTTATCAGTTTATTACGAAATGGCTTGTCAGTAGTTCAAGAACAGCGAATGGAAAAACAGAGACGAAGGGATGTACCAAAACTTTTGGAAGAAATTCGTTACCGTCGAGAAAAGCGCAGAACTGATGTCGAATGGTTCGATAGCACTGCTTTGATTCGAGAAGATCGCGATCGCTAAGACTTTGTATTATGTACGTAGCGGATACATGAGTTTGCATTAATTACTTTATCCAAGTTCTGAATCTTTCTATCCACAGCTAGTAGTATCGTGTTACAATCACCAATAAATTTAAGGAGGTCAGTAAATGGCTACTCTTCGTGACCTAGATTTACCTGATGAGATGTATTCACAGCTGCAAGAGTTAGCTACAGCCGAGAACATCTCAATTAATGCCCAAATCATCAATATATTACAAAATGCCTTATCAGGAGATCGGATACAGAAAGTGACAGAAAAGCAAAGGCGACAGAATGTCGCACAACTTTTGGAGGAAAGCCGTCGTCGTCGTGAGCTGCTACCAACTGATATCGAATGGCCTGATAGTACTGCTATGATTCGAGAAGACCGCGATAGATGATAGGGCAAAGGAAGCTTTACAGATGTAACGGAAGGATTTTCTATAGACCGACGAATCAACCATCCGTTATATCCAAGGGCAAAATGCGTTGCTATCTTTGCATCTTTATATGATATGAAATTGAACTTTGAAAAAGTAGGTAATAACTCGTAAGTGTAAGTTAAGGCATTTGGCTGTGGCATCAAAACATATGGAACAGGTGGTTCGAGACGCACAACCAAAGGATGCAGAGGCGATCGCTAGAATGTTAAATCACATCATTGAAACTGGTATCTACTCAGTATTTAATACAGTCTTCATTCACTTTCGAGGCTGAAGGGAAATAACTTTCAACTTTTTCTACGCGGTTTGAACAGTCAGATGCAATCCATCAAACCAAGGGCTAATTTAAATTCAGTATCGATTTTCTCAGCTTGGCGTACTTCCAGCAGTTGGTTTTCCAAAAATTCATTCATTTCTGAAACAACAATACAATGTTGTAACTTAATACCCAAAGCGTCAGCTACTTCTATTACAGTGTCAAAACTAGCATTTTGATAATCTTGCTTTTCATATTCTTTGATTTGCTCTTCCGTTAATTGAGTGAGCGCAGCCAATTCTTTCTCTGTAATTTTCTTAGCAATTCTCACTTTGATCAAAATTTCCCCAATTTCATCTATATTTAGATTGAGGCTTTGTAGAACTAAAGAATTGTCAGGATTGTGATTTTTCAGGTTTTTATATTCTGTTATTTCTGTATGAAGATTTTTGATATGAGCGTAGTAAGAATCTATTAACAGTTGCCAACCTTCTGGGTCTTTGCTCCTTTTTTCTTCATTTTGATACAAACTCATAATGGCTTGGTGAAATTTTTCAATCCAAGATTTAGTAATCATCAGTTGGTACTCGTTCTTAATCATGGGTTCCCTCTGAAACTAATTTATTGTTACGATGTCTCTCTATTTTGTTCTCTGTGTATCGGCAGACAAGACAAAGCACCCTGAAATAAACTTCGGGCTCTTATCTGAAGTAGAGACGCGAAATTTCTCGTTTCTACATCGCCTTAAAATCAAGTTCAAGGTTTGGTAGAAAATCTGACGCGATAGCTTCGCTACAGCCTGCGACAGATCGCGTTTATTCGGATGAAAATCAACAGAATAAACTACAGTCACGAAGTTGAGATGCACCAATTTTCTTCATCAAGAAGTATATTTCAGGATATTTTCGCCCTTTGTTAAAACGACTTGACTGTTCTATCCTCACTACAGAGATTTTGTATAGAGTAAATCATAATATCATGCCAAGACGCCAAGGAAAACTTTGCAACGGTGATTGCTACAGTTGGTGGTAACCAAAGCAACACGCTGCCTTGTCTTTGCACGATACTGAAAAGAACATCAAGTTGTTATTTTACATCGTTCACAATTAATAACGCACAAACTCAACCTTTAACAGGATAAATTTACACATTTTTATTGTTATACATAGCATATATACTTAGGTTTTTCTGAGAATTTATCCGTATATTTCCTATAACAAAAATCATATTGCCTGTGATAGCTTGCTAAATATTCAGGGTGCCGCCGTGTCAAAAATTTAACTATCACAGGCAGGGACTCAATGGCAGTTGCTAACGAAGAACAAATTAGCAAATTTATTACTACCGAACCGCTAAAAGCTACTAGTGAAGCGGGTGAACAAAAAGTTTGGGATGCTATTAAAAGTGCTTTTTCAGACAGAAAGTGTATAGCTTACTGGCGTTATCCGATTTTTTCTAAGGTGGGTGATATTCGCAAGGAACCTGATATTCTGATTGCCGATCGCGAGTTTGGTTTAGCGGTCATTGAAGTATTATCAGTCACTATAGACCAAATTGTTGCTATTAATGACCAAAACTGGCAGTTGCAAAATTGTCACACCACAGAAGCTAACCCCTATCAACGTGCAGAACATCACCTACGTGCTTTGCTTGCATATTGCAATACGGACAATGGCGAACCTGCAATGCAGCGCAGAGTCAATGGAAAAGCGATCGTTGCGCTTCCTCTGATTACTCAAGAACAATGGCAGCAAAGAGGTTTTGACCAGATACCGAACTGTCCTCCTGTGATTTTCCAAGACCAGTTAAGCAAAGTTGAGTGCCTTGAACGCATCCAACAAAGCTTTGCCCTAGTTCCAGGGGAAAACTTGGAAGATAAAGACTGGGAATTGCTACTGTCAGTCATGAGCGGAACACCCGCATATCGCACAGAGGCTTCTCGCAGGACAGATGCAGTTGCACAGAATAGCCGCGCTAGCGTTATGGAATTGCTGCGGCAAAGGCTGTATGAAATTGATTTGCAGCAAGAGCATATTGGCAAAGAAATCCCTCCCGGACCTCAACGAATACGCGGTATTGCAGGTTCAGGCAAAACGGTGCTGTTGTGTCAAAAAGCTGCCCATATGCACCTCAAGCATCCAGACTGGGATATTGCCATTGTGTTTTTCACTCGCTCTTTGTATGACTTGATGACTAAACTACTGGATAAATGGATACGCCGTTTTAGTAATGGTGAGTTGCACTACGATCCAAAAACCAACCACAAGCTGCGAGTGCTTCATGCATGGGGCGCAAAGGAACATCCAGGGTTGTATGGGACGATTTGTGAATACCACGGCAAAAAACGCAAGACAGTTGCAGATGCAAAAGAAAGACAGCCCAACCGGGGGTTGGCAGAGCTGTGTAAACGGCTACAGGAAGAGGTCACAATTAAACCCATGTTCGACGCTATCTTGATTGATGAGGGTCAGGATTTAGTAGCCGAAGATGATTTGAAATACGAAGACAAACAAGCAATCTACTGGTTGGCTTATCAGGCGTTGCGACCTGTGGACGCAGAAAATCCAGAGGAACGGCGTTTAATCTGGGCTTATGATGAGGCACAAAGTTTGGCTAGTATAGCAGTGCCAAAGGCGAAAGAAGTTTTTGGCGATAAGTTGAGCAATATTTTGAGCAAACAACCTCAATATTCAGGTGGTATCAAACGTTCTGAGGTCATGCGTCGGTGTTACCGCACTCCAGGACCGATTCTCACTGCTGCTCATGCTATTGGTATGGGTTTGCTACGTCCAGAGGGAATGCTTGCGGGGATTACAAATAGGGACGACTGGAACAAAATTGGCTACGAAGTTATGGGGGACTTTCGACGCGTAGGTAAGCCAATCACCGTCCATCGACCAACTCATTATTCACCCAACCCTATTCCTGAACTTTGGGGCAAACCTGTTTTAGAGTTTCAAACTTACAGTTCTCGTCAAGAAGAATTGAAGGCGCTGGCTGAGAAGATTATGCACAATGTTATGTTTGATGGTCTCAATCCCAGTCGCGATATTTTAGTTGTGATTTTAGGCTCTAACTCTGAGGCGGTAGAATTAGAAACTGATGTTGCTGGGTTCTTATTAGACCACAATATTGATATTTACATTCCCACAGCTTTGACCTTAAATGATTTGGCTCCCCAATGGCCCAATACAGACCCAGATAAATTCTGGCATGAGGGAGGAGTGACAATATCCCGCGTCAACCGGGCTAAGGGTCATGAGGCTGATATGGTCTACGTGGTTGGCTTTGATAATGTGGCTCGCAATGAGAGTGATGTTAATTACCGCAACCAGTTGTTTGTTGGTTTAACTAGAGCACGGGGTTGGGCAAATTTGAGCGGTGTAGGCAATTATTTAATGTATGATGAAATGCGGCAAGTGATTGCTAGTGGCGATACTTTCACGTTTACTTACAAGCGACCGCCGAAGCGCGATATTGGTGATGGAGAAGTTTAGTACAAAAGGCTTTCAGTATAAGGGCATTTGGATGAAAGTAACAGGGTTATACTGCAAGCTTTACAAGTATTTGCATTTGTGAGCCGCCTTTACACCAAGGTGTACTAGAGACTTGGTAGATCGATCGAACTTGAGCGATTTGATTTTCTTGTAGGATGGAGGCGGGTTTCCCTCCAAGCAAACCTCGGAGTCTCGCCCGCCCTTTACTCTTCCACGACTTCTACTAAGTCTTCAATCATCACATCCAAGGCGCGTGCCATTTTCAGAATGGAGGTAAAGTCAACCATTGCTAGTCCTGGCGCTCTTGCGTAGGCTCTCACTGAACTGTAAGCTACTCCGGAACGGTCTGCCACGTCCTTCAGTGTCCAACCTTTCTCGCTAGCAAATTCTCTAATTCTTAGCCTAATCTGCCCCATTATGGTATTGACAAACGATTGAATCCTATCGTTTAATATAAATGTTCTAATAAAACGATCGCACCACGGCTTGAAAAACTGTAGAGCGACCGCGTTGACATTTTTCAACATAACCCGTTTTACAGTAGATATCTCCACCTTCACGGGTGTTACCTCATATGTTATCATCACCCCAGCAAAAAACGCTCGTTATTCGTGAGTCAAAAATCCGACACAAATCAAACATCATTCATCAGCTAGCGCGATTTGTGACAGAAGAAGCAGTGTGTCTGATGTTTAACATAAACCTAGAAGATATCTATGTCGTGGAATGCTGGCGCTATGTGGTGTATGTCCACGGGAAAGGGATAAGTAAGTTTGTTAGCTACGCGGATTTCCCGCCAATTATCGGTGTTGAACCACCTACCCCAATAGAATTCCTCAAATGGCGCAAACGCTGGCGCAAACACAATGACCCCAGTCAAAGAAAGCAAGCACCTAAGTGGTGGGCAACGTTTTTTACCAATGAATTTTGGCAAGCTTTCTCTGACTCTGCTTTATGCAGTTGGGGCGAATTACTCTGCTCAATCCAATTTGCCTTTACAGAATTAACATTTGAGGAACTGCAACAGAGTTATTCGTTATTGGTTAGTAGTTAGTGGTTGACTACCAACTACTAACTACTAAAGACCAACCACTAACCTATTCCGAAAGTTTTTTTCTAGCTCGTTCGGCACGTGCTTCAGCCGATGCCATGACATCGTCCATATTTTCGAGTACTTCGCCTGGGAAATTTTCCAAAGCTCTGGTAGAAAGGGCAACCCGACCTTTACCTTCATCCAAATCTAAGATAACAGCTTTAATCGGCTGACCAACTTGAAATACCTTGTCGAGATTCTCAATAAATTTTTGGCTGACCTGCTTAATATGCAGCAAAGCGCTCATTCCATCTACATCCACAAACACGCCAAAAGGTTTGATACCTGTCACTTTCCCCTCTACCAACTGACCGAGTTCTAATGTACTGAAGTTAGCAGAACGAGTGGCTATGCGTTGTGAAAGTATCAGTTTATTACTGCTACGGTTAACTTCTAAAAAGCCAGCGGTCAAAGTTTGTCCTTTGAGTGCTTCCAAATTCTCGCGTTCAGTAAGGTGCGATCGCGGAATAAATCCCCGCAAACCTTGAACATCAACGGTAACGCCGCCCTTATTTATGTTGCTTACCCGCACTTGGGTGGTTTGGGAATTTTCCTGCATTTGTGCCAGTCGTTCCCAAATGTGCCTAATTTCCAGTTGCTTGCGCGATAAGGTAACTTGACCTTCTGCGTCCTGGTCTCGGATAATTAAAAATTCTTGTTCTTCATTTAATGGCAGCACCTCCGCTAAATCAGTGAATGCTCTCAAAGAAGCCTCATCGCGGGGGATATAAGCTGACGATTTGCCACCAATATCGACATAAGCTCCATCTGGATCGATTTGGAACACTCTGCCCTGTACCACCTGTCCCTTTTGAAACTGGTAGTCGTGTTTTTCTAGTGCCTTGGCAAAATCGTCCATTGTGAAAGACGAATTGGCTTTTTGAGAAATTTTCGCGTCGGAGTTCATGACTTATAAAGACTCATTGTTAATTGCTAACAGCTAATGGCTAATTGCTAACTGTTTTTCTATTAGCCATTAGCTATTAGCCGTTGTTCAAACGGCTGTTTTTCCTACCTAGGGGCTTAGTTGCTCCTGAAACAGTTGTTTCACTTGCTCCCAAGCATCGGCTGCAGCTATTGAATTATAACTGCCTCGTTGGTCGCAGAAAAATCCGTGATCGGCTCCATCATAGCGAAACACACGATGAGAAATGTTGTATTTTTCTAACTCTGCTTCAATCTGATTTACGTGGTCTGCTGGAATGCTGGCATCTTCCATTCCAAAAAAGGCATACAGGGTGCCTTGAATTTCTGGGGTGCGAGTTATGCTGGGATTGCCATTACCTGGAGTGCGGGTAGGGATACCAGCACCATAGAAGGAAGCGGTAGCTTTAATATCTGGCAGAGTTGAGGCTAGATAAGCAACATGACCCCCAAAGCAAAAGCCTATACAGCCAAAACCATCTTTTTTCACCTCATCTAGGGTTTTCAGGTAGTTAATAGCTCCTTGAATGTCACCTAATAGCTGTGGTGCGGTTGTTTGTTCCCAAGCATACTTTTTACCGACTTCTATATCTTCTTTGGTGTACCCTGTTTCAAAACCAGGGGCGATTCTTTGAAAGAGGGCTGGTGCAATTGCTACATAACCTTCCTTAGCAATGCGTTCTGTAACATCCCGAATGTGAGAATTGACTCCGAATATTTCTTGTAATACCACAACGCCTGGATAAGCACCCGATTCCAAAGGCTTCGCTAGATAAGCGTCGATTTGAACCTCGTCTTGCAAAAATTTAACTTTTGTGGTAGATGTCGCTCTCTCTGCCATAATAGTTTTTACCAGTGCTGTGTGAGTATATATATATAGCTCTGATTTGTCGCCCAGAGCTATCTCCAATCAAATTATCAACCACCAGTAGCAACTGCACCAGAAATTTCTAATAGAGAAATTGAATGTATTAAGTAATATATTTATCTTTTGGCATTTGCGGCAGGTCACAGACAGCGACTATCACACAGGAGATTTTGTTGATGCTTCAATTCCGGATTCAGCCAGACAGTGAAATACCCGCATCAAACCAGCTGTTTAACCAAATTCGATTTGCGATCGCATCTCGGCAATATCCACCCGGATACAAATTACCGAGCACGAGAGCCCTGGCAATGCAGACAGGATTACACCGCAATACAATTAGCAAGGTTTACCGTCAGTTAGAGGATGATGGGCTGGTAGAAAGCCTTGCTGGGTCGGGAATATACGTCCGCGCCCAAGGTCATGAGGGGGGTAGTAAGCTGCAATCGCCCATTCTCAAACAGTATCCTGAAGCCAGCAAAGTTGTACAGCAAGCATTGGACGAGTTACTGTCTCAAGGTTGCTCCCTCAGTCAAGCACGAGAGTTATTTTTAGCAGAAATTGATTGGCGCTTGCGTTGCAGTGCGCGAGTCTTGGTTGCGGTTCCATCGCGAGACATTGGTGCGGGCGAATTGATGGTGTATGAATTAGAACAAGCCCTCAAAATACCAGTACAGTTAGTACCGATGGAAGAATTAGCTGCTGTTTTGGATCAAACGTCCTCGGCTACAGTCGTGACAAGCCGATACTTTATTGGTGATGTGGAGGTGATTGCTGCGCCTAAAGCTGTGCGTGTTATTCCCTTGGACATACACGACTACGCCAAAGAGTACGGTCTGTTTAAAAGCTTACCAAAAGATAGCTGTCTTGGCATAGTTAGCCTGAGTTCGGGAATTCTGACAGCAATGGAGGTGATTCTTCATGGTTTGCGGGGAGATGAAATACTGATAATGACAGCGCAGCCAAAAGATACTTACAGACTTCAGGCAATGGTCAAAAGGGCACAAGTGGTTTTCAGTACAGACCAAGTGAGTTATTCAGCAGCGCAAGCAGCCTTACAAGCTACTATGGATGACATTATTCGTCCGCCTAGGTTGATTTGTGGTGAAACCTATATCGGTTCTAATTCAATTAACTTGCTTAAACGAGAGCTGGGTTTGGGATGATGACCGAATAATTCGTAATTCGTAATTCGTAATTCGTAATGAAAAATGCATGAATTACGAATTAATTATTAATTCATTGTGGGCACAACATAATTCGGTCATCCCACGCAACCCGGTTTTTTTGCCTGTAAAAATCGAGATTTTGTTGACTCGGAGATTTCCAAGAAATAAATTATCCATCTTGTGGTTCGGGCGTCCCGCCCGTTCCGAATTGCGGGTGAGACGCCCACCCTACAACAGATTGTTATACCTTGTGGGTGTAGAGACGCGCCATGGCTCGTCTCTACAGAAAACTAGGTTTTTTATGATTCCTGTACCGATGCTCTAGCGATTTACTTCAAAAATCTCAGTATACTCAAACTCGTTTGGGCTTTGTTTAACCAAAGGATATCGTTCTCCATTCAACTCAATATAATCCTGTTTGCAGTCAGGCTTGGAAGAATAGTAAGTCAGTACGTATTCCTTACCTATTCTGTCTGCCATTTCTTCCTCGACTTCACCTCTCCACTGCGTCTTGGTAACTAGCACGATTAACTGATTCGCCAATTTAGGTATTGTCTTGGCAATTTGTCTGCGAGAGATAACATCCAGACTCCCAAAGGGTGAGTCCATGACAATGGGAAAAGCGCTACTATCGGGAACCATCAACATTTTTCTTTTTTCACTCCATTCCCGGACTTTATCGATAATGCTGGCGATAAACGATAAGCTGAGAATTTGATTTTCTCCCGTAGAAGCAGCAACAGGCATTTCTATACCTGCAGTTTTCTCAATCAGCGTGAGTTCGTATTTCTCACTAATTTTGGGAATGTAAGGTGTAAATGAAATTTCGCTAAAAATTTCTTGTACCCGCTTTTCTAGTTGGAAGCGAAACTGCTTTTCTTGACGTTCTCTTACCAAGGTCAATCTATCAATAGCATCTTGAGTCGCAGCAATCCGCCGCTGTGTCAGGGCTTGCCTTTCTTCGTTTAATTTCTGCTTGGCAACTTGTTTTTCAACTGCCTCTAACTCTGTTTTAAGATTAGCAATTTTCTGCTGGTTAGCACCTCGATCTAAGGTTAAATTTTTGATTCTTTCTTCTATTTCATCCAATCGCTTTTGTAAATTGCTAATTTCTTCATTTGCATCTTTTCGCAAGCTTTCTTGAATAGTGTCTAACTCACTTTCAATTTGTGATATCGTTTGCCTGAGTTGATTGCTCCTTGCTTGCTCTCTATCTACTTCGTCCCAAAAGCTGGCTGCTTGCTTGTCAATTTCATCTACTTGTGCCAAAAGCCGGATAGCTGTTTCTTCTACGACAGAAGAACCTACTGTATCCAATAATTTTTTTATATTTTGGTATGAGTTGCTATTCTGAGTTAAATCTATCCCACAGATACAACGTCGTGACATCAATAAGTCATTAACAAATTCTCTTGAAATTCCAGAAGTTAATTCACCACGCTGTTTTAAATTTTGAACAATTTCTTTATATTTTAATGCTGTTTCAGGCAGTAAAACTGTGTGCCCGCGTGTAGAAATAATTTTTTTGAGTGCTTCTTTAGTATCTCGAAGATTTTGTTGGTTGGTTGCTTTCTGCTTTTCTAAGTCTTGACGTCTTTCTTCTAATTGTCTGGCAGCACTTAATGCTCTGAAACGGCTGCTTGTTTCTTTTTTGAGTGTTTCTTGGTATTCTAGTTCTTTTTGATTTTCTAGTTGGTTCTGATGAATGCGATCGATTTCATTCTCTATTTTTTCTTGCTGTTTTAATAGCTGTTTAATTTCCAAGTCACCAATGGATTTTAACTCATTTTCCAGACTTCTTTTGGTTTCTCCTAAATGTCTTATAGACCGATTAATAACCTCAACACCTAGAAAAATCTTTGTGGCTTCGGCAATTTCTGCCTTTTTATCAGAACGGACTATCTGTTCGATCCGCTCACCATCAAAGAAAAAATATTGATGTAAACTGGCAGGTAAAATTTGATTGATAATATCTTCTGGGTTTTGTGTTGGGAAATTCCAGATACCATCAGCACCAGCAAATTGCAGGTACAAATCTGTTTTACCCGTATCGAAATCGGTTTCGTTTTTATAGGCGCGAAACTCTCGTTTGACTCGATAGCGTATACCTTCATGTTCCCAACCTATTTCTACCCAACATTCTATGGGTTGACCGGGTTTTGCTTCGGCGATCGCACGCTTATTTACCAGCTGCTCGGATGATGCAAAAGCTGCACTAAATTTCTCATACAACACCCAGGTAAATGCATTCAGCAGGCTAGTTTTTCCAGAACCGTTATTACCGTGAATGACGGTTGTGTTACGGGTATCTCCCACCGCTAGGCTAATTTCTGGTGTTTTGCCGTAAAAAGAGCGAAAGTTGCAAAGCTTAATTGAAATCAGCTTCATCTCACAGCTTCCTTCACAATTGCCAAAATATCATCATTGATATGACTATTAATTTTCTTATCTAGTCTGCTTTTTTCCAGTTGCCATACACGCTCAATAATCTGTCGCACTTCTGGTGTTGCACTGGTAATTGGTTCTTGAACGTAATCAATGTTGATTTCTTTTGTCATGTTGCTTGCAAAACAAAATCGTTTGTATATTTTAACTCTTTAGTGGCTTACATTCATCAGTAAAGGCACTATCAGCAATAAGTAGGTCGGCACAAATAACGTTAACTAGTTTGGATCGTCCTTCGTCATTCGTCATTGGTAAGGGTTGTAGGGTGGGTACTGCCCACCTACAGCAAGCGGTGGGCACTGCCCACCCTACAAAAATCGGTAATTTTAGAGAGGAAAAAGAGTAGTTGGGTCGTCCTTGGTTCTTCGTCATTGGTAAGGGTTGTAAGTATATTTACGTTTGTTAACATTGTTCTGTTTTTTCCCGCCAACTTACTGAGTTTCTCATGATTTCAAGACGTGAAGTCTGGTGGTAGGGGTATTGAGCGCACGAATTGCAAGAAAACCTTCCAACTTGCAGCCAAGCCCAGTCGCTTTCGGTTTCTGTACCTGGAAGTACTAGTTTTTCGTTGTCCCAACTCAAAGAAACCGGGTTGCGTGGCATTACTGTAGCTGTTCATGTCCTAATTTAAATTGATAATTTGAATTAGCTATCATATGAAACATAGTACAAAACAAAGCAACGAAAGACTGCTCGTCTCTTGGCTCATATAGGTAAAATTTTTTTAAATTAAATAAGTAAAATGGTGTATATTTTTCTACAAGCCCGCAGTTTCCAAGTACATCGACACTCGTCTTGACAAATGAACCTATCCCCTCAGCAACGCAAACAACTACGAGAAGCTTTAATGAATGCTTTTCTTAGTAAAAAGAAGCTGGAGATAGTGCTGAAGGAAGAGTTAGATAAAGACTTAGATGCAATTGTTGGGGGTGCGGATTTAGGAGAAATTACCTTTGAGTTAATCAAACTAGCAAACTCTGAAGGATGGGTTGAAGACCTAATCCGTGCAGCGCGTCAGTCAAACCCTGGAAATTCCCTATTGAGAGCTATTGCCCAAGAGGTGTTAACTTGGAATTGCTTGAACTGGTGCTAATTTTTTTTGACTATAGGAATTAGCAAAATGCTGGCGTAATAAATCGTGCATAAAACTATATCCACCACCTACTCGTTGTAGAAATAGGCGATTGGTGCAGTAGTCAAGAAATTTGGCATAATTCCAAGGGATATAGCCGTTAGACCAGAGAATTACGCGCAAAACGAAATGTTTGATAGCAGGTGTTCCACTTCTAAGTATTGCAATAAGCAGTCCAACAAATAATCCAAATTTTAGGCTATCAAATAAAACGTCATTAAAATTATTGTCTTTTTGTAGAATCCGCAAACTTATAAACAATAATGTTGTGGTAAATGGACAAGTAATCAGAAATAAAATTACAACATTAATAACTGATTTCCAAACACCTTGATTCGGAAAAGTTCTATTTTTTATTTCACTTGCACTAATTCCTACAATCAGCATTACAATCGATCCTAAGAGCAGTGATAAGAGTGCCTCATAAAGAGGTATAGGTCTTCCTTCAATCAGCAGAATTATAACTATCGCAATCACCGAAGAAATTATCGAAGGACTCATCTCATTTCGATATTTTTCAAAAGAAAAATTTAGAGTTTCAACTGTCTCAATTTTATCTCCAATCATGCCATAAAGCAGCCCTAAGAGTAGCCCTAAGAGTAGCCCTAAGAGCAGCCAATAGACCTGCCCAGGATATTGCCTTCTAATTAGCCTATAAATTACCCCAAAAGACAACCAAAAAATCTCTCCAAGTATCAGATGTGCTACAGTTTTTCTCCTAATAATTTTTTTAGTAATAAAGGGAATTTTATTCTCTATTATTTCATCCATTAGCCCATAAATTAGCCTTCCAATCAGCCCTACACTCAGCCCAGCAATCAGCCCAGAAATCATCCCAGGAAACCGCCTTCCAATCAGATCGGAAATCATCCCAGGAAACTGTCTTCCAATCAGCCCATAAATCATTCCATAAATCAACCCTCCTATAACTACCCATACAATCAAATTGTAAACCATTTTTTGAACTTTCTTGTTTAACCAATCAGGCTGCATTTTTTCAATTAAAAACTCTGTGGCATTCTCCTTAATCAACTGCTGTGCCAACCAAGCTAACCAGCGTTTAGTATCTTCTTGCTTGGGCTGTTTCTCCTTGTATGGACGTTTTAGCATCCTCCCAATATAGGTATCAAATAGATAACTCAGACGCGACTCAGACGACTGAAACTGCTGCCATGTTTGGATTGAAATTTCTTGAGCAGAAAGTACAATAATATTTAGTAGAAGTGGTGTTTGGGCTAATTGCTTTAAATCTGCATCTTGACTAATACTGTCCCACAATTGTAAGTTATCGCTAGTTTGTAAATACTGATAAACCTGTTGAGATGTAAAAGGACATAATTCCAGGGAGTTATTTAGTTGAAGTAAAGCTTGATAACGTTGATACTCTTCTATGCGACTACAAACAACTAAAGGATTGCTCCATCCAGTATGAAGAAACTCATTAATTTTTATAGCGCATTTTTCTTGACGATCTGCTGCTAGTTCATCTAAACCGTCTAATAATGGTATAATCTCTTGACTATCTATTAACTGTTTACCAATATCCTTCTGTACCCGATATTTATCCTTAAGCTGGTCAACTAACCATTCTTTGATATTGTGGCTATCATTCTTCCAAGAAGATAAAGAAAACAGTACTGGGATGAGTTGTTCTAAATCGCCCTGAGCACGTTTTACCAACTCCTCAGTAAGTTTGAGGAGCATAGTCGTTTTCCCTACCCCTGGTTCTCCCAAAATCAATAGTCTGCCTGCTATATCTGGTTGGTCATAGATTCCCGATATTTCTGTATTGGTTAAATGAATTTTTTGTTGAGTGCTTACCTTGATATCGCTTGCCCAAGGTAATTCAATTTGAAATGGATTTTGCTCTGTATCTTGAATAATATATATCCGGTTGTGGAGAGAGCTACTTATTCGACTTTCAACTTCCAAACTAACTTGTTTTAACAAAGCGTGTCGAAGACGAGAGCGCTTTTCTGATGCTAATACTTCACGACGTTTTTGTCCAAAAAGTACAAAATTTAAAGTGTTGTTTAAAAAATTATTCTTTCCTTGTACATAATTTCCTTCAATCCGCTCATTATAGTTACCATTATCCATGTTGATGCGACGATTGTCCGGCTCCTGATTATCTGACATGATTCAATTTCCTATAGATTGCTTCAACATCAATGAAAGGAAATTCTATGTACAAACATTTAACTACTTTTATTTTTTTGCCAATCTTCCAATGCGCCAATGACAAAGCTAGCTGCGGGATGGCTAAGGAATTGCTCAAAAGCTTTAACACTACCTGTTTGTAATGCACTAAGTATTCGTTGTGCTAAAGTAGAATTATCTTCAATATGCTTAATAGTTTCAGTTGCTATTTGCATTTTTCCGAAGGTTGTATTAGCTGGGTACGATTTATCTAACTGTTCCAACAATTTTTGGATTTCAGCAGCAGCTTCCGCAAGACTTTGTTTTTCTCCTCCTGCATTATAATTGCCTTGTATATAATTGCCTTGGATGCGCTCGTTATAATTACCGTTACCCATATTGATAATGCGTCCGCCACTCATCCTTGTTTGCTCCTTTTTAGAAAATAGAGATTTAGAGTTGTTCCGAATTTTGATTTTCGGAGTGAGAAATTCTGGTATCCCATTAAGGTCAATATTGTTACGACCAAAATCAAAAGCATCTTGATAACTTCTTCCTGCACCAAGAGCATCATAAAATGCTATGGAGAAATTGATAGCAGCTTTGTCTGTGATATCATGTTCCATCCCAATAACACAGTCAATATTTTGATAAATGACTTCAGCTTGAGATTCGGAATAACACGCATTCAGCAATACACACTCTACTTGCTCTTTAAATAATCCAAATAAATTCCTTAATGATTCTGTACTGACCAATTGTGCATAACCCGAATTGTTCTCCACAGCGATTCCATCAGCTCCCTTACCGTGACCGGAAAAATGTACAACCTGCGGTTCATTATCCAACAATGTCCGTCGTAAATCATCAATGCGAACTGCACCCCTAGTAATGATTTGAAATTCATCTCGACTTCTGGAACGCTCTAATGCTATCTGAATTTCTCTTACTTCTTCATCAAGACGGAGTTTATTTGTATCTATAGGGTTGGCTGATACAATTAAGATTTTCTTCATATTTACTATTTTTCCGAATAATCTCCTTGAACATAATTTCCTTGGATATCCTCGTTATAATTACCTCCATCTGTATTAATATTACGATGATTATTTGTATTTTGATTGTCTTGATTTTGAGACATATTATTGATTATTGAGATTTCTGGCTTTTGTGTGTTATTGCTGCCCAAAAGTCCTGATAGCATCTTAATTATTGCACCACGTTCTACCAAAAGTGCTTGTTGTGCTTCTGGAGGTAAAGATTGTAAATAATTTAAATTAGAAAAATAATCTGCATGAAGAACAGAACAGTCTGCTTGAGGTGAAGTTTCGACTTTTATATGTAGCTTGTCTCTGTCCTTACCTTTTTTCTCGATTGATACAATGTCAAGTTCGGCTTCTGGATGAGTATCTTTCAACTGCTGAAAAGCAATTGCCACAAAGCGAGGGTCAACAGCTTTATTATGATATAAATCCAGAGTTCGCACTAGTGGTGCTATAAAATCAGCAAATTCACCTGCATCAAAGTTTTTCTTCCAATCATCTGGTTTACGACGTGGATTGGGGTCAAGACTTTCTTCTGGTGATAAAGTTAAAAAATCTGGTCTTTTTTCTGGAGGTAATCGCATGAAAACATAATCACATCGAATCCCCTGTAATTTGGTATCAGTACTAATGTTCCAGTCTTCGATATATGCTCCAGTGAGAGTTGCTCCAGTTAAATCTGCTTGATCGAGTTGTGTTTGTACAAGTTTAGCTTTTGACAAATCAGCATCTTGTAAATTACTTTCACTCAAGTCAGTTGCAATAAAATTAGCATCTATTAAATTAGCTTTTTGTAAATTGATACCTCGCAAATTTTGTTGAGCAAAATTTAAATTTTGTCCTTTTCCTGTAATGAGTACTTGATGTAGGTTTTTATATTGCAGATAACTTTTTCCAGGACAAACACGGTCAAGCATTTTGACGTTACAAAAACAGGTACGGGTCAAAATAGCATTTCGGAAATCGGCGCTTTTCAGTGTAGTGTCTGTAAAATTACTATCAGTCAAATCGGCATCAAGAAAACTTGTGCCACCAATAGTAGCAAAGGCAATAGCCAATGAACGTAGCCAAGGGTTGTTTTCATCTCCTTTCAAAGTACGCCAACTAATGTAAGCAGTAGGTAGTATGAAGGCGACGGAGAATGTGAAGGCAACGGAGAATGTGAAGACGACGGCTCTGACTCCGGCTTCAGCAACGTTTCTCGCTCCGACGACGGCGACGGTAAAGGCGACAGCAACGGCGACGACAAAGGGGAAGGCGACGGCAACCGCTCCAGCAACGGCCCTGGCTCCAGCGACAGCAACAGCGACGCCGAAGGTAACGGCAACGGCTCCGGCGACAGCGAAGGCTCCGGCAAAGGCGACTACGAAGGTCCCGGAGAAGGCGAAGACTACGCCTCCAAAGAAGGCGAAGACGATGCCTCCAAAGAAGGCAACCAAACCAGCTACTAATCCATTACGAATAGTGGCAATTAGGAAGATTGCATACGCAATTAAACAACTGATACCAAAAATTAATTTCTCAATATCGGTAAAGCTAGAATCCCGAAACATTAAGGTCACTATAACAGCAATCATTGTTGAAAAAAATCCAGCGATTGTTGCTATTAAGCAAGAAACAATAACTAACCCAATTACCCAACGACGCTGTAATCCTGCTTTAGCACCAGTAAAATTTGCGTTTCTTAAGATAGCACCAGTAAAATTTGTGCTTCGGATATCTGCACCGCTAAAGTTAGCGCCAGTCAAGTCTTTCCCCTTCAAAGAGCGACCACGAAGATTTGGACCGGAAAAGTTCTGAGTCATGCTTGGGTTAAAGCCACACTTATATTAAAATTTCATCTGTCTAAGTATATATATATATAACATTAGTATGCAATTTTCCTGCTTCAAAAGCAACCGAAGTGCTTTTTCGGCTGAGATATGTTGGAGTTTAAATTTAAATAAGTTTCAGTGAAGCCAAGTTATGCAGTTGGGTTATGCTGTTTGAATTTCGTTACCTATCCCTTGTAAAAATTCCATTACAGATGCACTGCCATGACAACCATAAGTTGTCCACTGCTTGTGACAACGATAAAGTGTCCATTTTGGACAACTTATGGTTGTTGTCCCAACTTCACCTCTCCACTGCGTCTTGGTAACTAGCACGATTAACTGATTTGCCAATTTTGGTATTGTCTTGGCAATTTGTCTGCGAGAGATATGCAAGCTTTACAAATATTTGCATTTGTGAGCCTTATTTACGCCGACGTGTACTAGTTGCTTTGAGAGTTTTCAGACAATACAACCAGCCCACGGGAATTTATTTGCGTGCATTGGGGTACTGGGGGTGATTTGCGTAGAAATACAGCACATTTCAGGTAAATGAAGTACACCCGTAGGGGCGAACGGCCGTATGCCTCCTTCGTCGGCACGCTTCGCGAACGCCCTTACAGCAATCTGTACCTCATTTAATTGCAATCTGCTGTAAGTAAGGAATATCTCTGAGGACAATCTGATTTTTAGCAATGAAGATATTCTTATCTGCAATTCAACGGATTTATGGAAGAGCAAATTGACTCCAAAAACTATGACTCCCTTAGTAAAACTCTACCTGCGATTAAGGGTCTAGCGATTTTAGCGATCGTGATGTTTCATCTATTGATATACAGCGCCAATCCAAAATCATTTTCTCACATAGTTGCAACATCCACAGGCAAAGGATTAGGCGGTTTAATAGATGGTTTTCTGTACACAATATGTCTTTTAGGCTCCCACGGAGTTCATTTTTTCTTAATTGCTAGCGGTTTTGGATTAGCTGCATCTTGGTGGCGGCAAACATACTCATCTAAAAAAAGTTCTCGTCCTTTTACTATAGTATCTTTTTGGCGCAGGAGATTATTGCGGCTGTTGCCTTTATACTGGCTGGCTATCTGCTTTGCTCTCATACTCCTGTTGATAAATCGTAATTGGGTTCCTTATGGAGGAGAAATATTTACACAAGGTAGCATGGAAGTTTTTGCAGCTATTGTGACTACTCTCACAACAGTTCGCAATGTCATTTGGAAGTACTATTTTTTCCTGAATGGAGCTTGGTGGTATGTAGGGCTTTCGATTCAACTTTATCTAATTTTTCCCTTTCTTATAAGGTTCATTCAACGCTGGGGATGCTCAATTTTGCTAATTGCTTCCCTACTCATTTCGTTGACATATCGAGGTTTAATTGTTGCTCTGCCATTGAATCAATTGGTAACTGAGTTACTTTTGCGGGGGTCTTTATTTCCATCGCGTTTGTTTGAATTTGTCTTTGGCATGGTTCTAGCGATTTCTCTACTCGAAAAGAATAATTTAAAAAATACAAACACTTTTAATAGCCTTTTTCAATTCTCCAAAAATTTAGTTATAGAACGCCGTTGGCTGGGATTGAATCTTTTTTTATGGGTGTTAGGTGTAGCCTGTGACTGGGCTTCATCGAACGAGCAATGGATAATTTTGAAAGTGCCTGCAGATGCTTTAATTGGTATCGGCGAATTTAGCCTTGTTTTTCAGTTGTTAACTGCTATGAAGTGGGCTAACAACTGGCTTAATATTTTAGGGAATTATTCCTACGGGATTTTTCTTACCCATATGAATGTATACGTAGGATTGTGGTTATTGATGCGGTCTATAATTCCCTCTTACTGGGTGCGCTTTGCTTTGGTGACTTTCATGACTTGTGTTGTAGGAGTGTTTTTAGAGTTATCCTACAATTGGGTAGCTAAAAAATATTTCAGCAAGCAGTTGGCTTGATTGTTTAATGGGTAGGCATAAAGACCGAATACTAAAATCCCCAATTTTAACACTTTGCATAGCTTGGGTTTTAGGTCAAATACTTCTACTGAATCGACGCTCTAGGTCTTCAAGTTGACAATATCCTGCTGTTTAACCCATTCCTCAAACAGGCGAGAACCCAATGTATAGCCCTCATCATCCAAAGGTCGAATCACACCAGTACCGGCAATAACTTCTAAAGCATCTGCTACCTGGGAGCGATTGAAGCCTGTCAGTTGTGCCAAACTCTTAAAAGTTCCTTTTCGGTTTTGAATCAGGGCACAATAGACTTTGCGTTCCGTTTCACCAAAGCAACCAGACAGATGTTCTGCATTCCACCATGCTGAAAAATCTTTGTCATGATGTTGCACCAATCTGTCTGCTAGCTGACCAAGGTCTTCAAGTTGGTGGTTGGAGTCAAAAATAATGTTTAGTAATTGTTGTGTCAGGTAGGGATGGCATCCCGACCATTCAATAACTGAAGTGAGTTTTGGCTCGCTCAAAGATATTTTTTCTTGTTCGGCGCGATCGCCAATTAATTCTTTGGTTTCATTCTCTGTTAAGGCAGCCAACCATTCGATTTCTGCTATATTTAACAACGGCGAACCGACGCGCTGCTGATATTCTTTCAAATCTCGATAGCCCGATAATAAAAGACCCAAGCAAGACTTGATAGCAGTGTCTGTATCTTTTAAGCCGCGCAGGTAAGACCAAGCATCAGTTGCCCAACTTTGACGTACAATAAATTCAGCGCCATCGATGAGAAAGCAAACTCCTTGAAAATTTAACTTCCGCAGTTCCTCTGTCGTTTTTAAGAACGCCAACCGGAAACTATCGTTATTTAAACGTTTTTCGGAGTCGGGATTGTTAATATTAAATTTGATATCTAACTGTTTGAGGAAACTCAATGTCACTTCACCACCCTTGACTCGACCCAGAAACTCACGGTACATTGACCGAATTTCTGTTAGCGGGACTTCTCGCCAGCGCTCTACGGCTTCGCGGAGTCTGGCAATGAGGAGGTAACGCAGATTGTCTAAGTCTTTGGGTTGTTCTAACTGAAGGTTAATCAATACAGGAAATGCGCGGCGGGGATAATTGGTACTCGGGTTCAGCAAATTCCATTCCACAGCCCGCAAGGCACTCGTTTTGCCCAAACGCCGTCCGGCTAAGAGAATCCGCACCTGAAAAGGTGACTTGAGCATTGTATGAATTAATTCGCTGCGTCCGAAGAAGTGGGAGGGGTCCGTAATCGCTACACGGAAATTATCAAAAGGACGTTCTCCTACAAAATCTGGCATTGTTCGATTTCCTCATCTGTCATCTGCATTTGAATCCACCCCGATAGGAGAGGAATTCGGATCTGGTAGAAATCCTTATGCTCCACTTCCTCTTGATACAACAATCCAACATTTACGAGCCATTGACAAGCATCCAGACACTCAGAGGCGGTGAATCGATCTCTCAGTTGGTTGAGCAGTGCTGGTTCTGGTATCTCCTTGCGGAAAGGTTCGCTACAGGCGATGGTGCGGAGAACGGCGATCGCCACTTGAAAGTCGCGTTTTTCTAAATCTTCCCAAATGCTCTTTTCTAAATAATTTTTTAATTCACCTTTCTGGCTTGAGGTTTTTTCTAAATATCGCTCTACCATTGCCCATTCAACGAGCACATTACCATTTGAAGACATTTTAGTACGATTGTCTTTTATCTTTTCTGTCAGAAAGCGAGCAAGTTGACGGCTAACAAAGGGGTGTCCGCCGCTTTGGAAATGGATTTGTTGAAGAGCCACTTCTTCAAACTCCAAACCCATTAATTTCCCAAGATTGCTAAGCATTTCTCGTGTTTCTGCTTCTGAAAAAGGAGGCATAAAAATTTCTTTGAAAAAGCTAAACACGGGATTCGTGGTAACTCCTGTTTGCGACCAGGAATTAATGCGATTGCAATCTGGATGAACATCAGCGACAAGCAATGACATTTGACGTTGTTGTTGGCATAACACGCGCAACGCACCAAAACAAGCATTAAATTCTTCAGCTTTTTCGCGACTGTCTTCGGGAGTGGGAATAATCCTTTCGACTTCATCTAAGAAGCAAAGGATGGGTAATTTATATTTATTGCTTTTTTGGATGACACGGACAAAGTTACCCACTTGTTGAATAAACTCTACAGTTAACTCTGCAGCTGGTTTGTCTGTAGAAAAGGGTTGAAACTGGGGAAGTGGAATTTCACTTTCTAAACTGGATAAACTTTGAAGAATATCATTAAATAAGGCAGCACCGTAGCGAGAGCCGCCATAACGTTGCAAGTCAATATGTATAATTGGATGTTCGCGCAGCATAAAGCCTAATTGGAGAAGCACGGAGGTTTTACCGGACTTGCGTAATCCAAAGAGTCCAATTCCCTGATATCTCAGCAATTCTTCTCCCAAGCGTTGCAACAGTTCTGTACGTCCGAAAAAAGATAAAGTGTCGCTAATGGCGTTTTTGTCGTCGAAGAAGTCCGCACGTTGGAGGTAGCGATCGACATATTCTTCCAGCAATCCCGTGCATTCATATTTGTTCGGGAATGCTTTTTCTACTGATGTTAAGGGAATGGGAATGACCTGAAAGCGATCGCGCAAGCGCACCTTAGCGATTTCCATTCTGGCTGTGGTATCTGGGGCGATATTGTATATTAACAAACCCGCCTTTTCTATGCATTCTGTTGCTAACTGTTGGGAAATTTGTACAAGACGAATGATATCTCTATCGGTTGGCGTATCGACAGTTATTAAGACAGGGAACGGCGCGTAAATACTGAGACTGCTTTCAATAGTTTCGATTGTCAGGTACAGTTCTTGTTCGCGTTTTATCTTTGCACCAACAAGTTCCAAAAACTTAGCGACCAAATCCAAACACTGGTTTTTTTGTTCGTGTTGTAGTAGCAGTTGCTTTAAAGTCCCGTCTTGCGTCCATCGGGGTAAGCGTAACTGTAATAATTGGACGAATTTATCGCTTAATGTATGGTCTTTGGTATTAGCGGCGTATTCGATCAATCTTTCCCGCAGTTCTAAAGCAGCATTTAAGGGAAGTAAGTTCGCTAGCAATAAGTAGACACCCCGGAATCGGGGGTCGTTAATGTGTTTGTTAACGCGTTCTTGAACTTCTTCACTTTCACCAAGAAAGTTTTGCACCAGGAAGAATTCCATAATTTTGTCATGGCGAAAATACCAGCTTTTTTGGGATTCTCCTTTGTTATTTTCCCACTGACGGCTGACGACCATCTTATATTTTTCATCTTCCAAGCTGGTTAATTCTTGCTTGAATTCATCATCTGGTATGGCACTTTCATCATTGAGCCGCATTTGGTAAACTACTTGAGAAAATTTCTTTAAGGGAAATTCGTGTTGCCATTCTCGCTGGTATTCCTCCGCCATCAGCTGATATTGCTGTTCTTGCAGGCGAAACAGATTTGGTTGCTTTCCTTGTGATAGCATCAGGGCAACCAGCGTTAAATCCATCGGGTTGGAAAGAATGCGCTTGGCTGCTGCTAAATCTTCTGGGGATTGTTGCTCGTTAAAAGCTGCTGCAATGTAGCGATCGCAGGCTTGCTCGTATTCCGTGTCTTTTAATGTCGCATTTTGGGGAAGTCGCAGCTGGCGAGAAAGCAAAAACTGTTGAATTTGTTCGCGCTGCAAGGGCTGCAATTCATATTTTTTAGCTGTAGAGGGAGGTATCCACTCTAGGGGCTGCGTTGTCATAATCATATTGCCCCGAAAATAGCTTTCTGCAAACTGAGAGATTTTTGCCCGCGTATCAGCAGTGACTTCGTTGAGCCCGTCGATACAAATATCTATAGCTCCACTGTAAATTAGGTTTTTGAGGAATTTTGCATCTTGTACCTGTCCGGGCAGTTTGGCATAAATGGCTTCCATCACGCCTTTGTCACACTTTTGAGCGGGTAGGTAAACAACTATGCGTCCGGAGTTGTTCACCAAATGGCGCAAAAACATTGATTTGCCCAAACCAGAATCGCCTTCTAAGACGATTTGCCCTTGAAGAGTCGGGAGTGCTTGGGTAATGGGTTGAATTTCTGGTGATATGTTATCAGTAGAATTGTTCCTTGGCTGCACTCTCCTTAACCTTCCCCCAAGCAAGGAGAAGATTTTGTCCCCTCTGCGCCTGTGGCGAGGGGTTGGGGTTAAGGTACTACCTTGTGGAACCTTAACAAAAGATTCTGAAAAATAAGCTTGCTCAATAAAATTGTCTAATCCTGCATCTGCTAACAAAGAAGGTTTAAATGGTTCCAACAGCCTGTGGCGCAGCCAAGGAACCCAAGTTAGGAGTAAGCCGATGTAACCAAAACCGAGAATTTCCCTTACCCAAGGGTTCCAGAAACAAGTTGCGAGAATTTGGGGAAATTTGGGGTAGGCAAGGATGAGGGCAAGCCAAATGGCAAGGTGAACGAGGATGATGTTTTTGGCAAGGAAAAACCACTTCCAAGATTCCAAATTATTAATAACACGCTGTAAAGTATCAGCTTGTTTGTAATTGGAAATTTTTAGGTTTTGATGGTGACGTTCCAGTAAGTTGATATCCTCCGCTTGCCAATGAACTAAGTCGGCAACCTCAGCAATCCGTTGTGCCAATTCTTGCTGCAAATTTGGTAGAGAATTACTGAGTTTCCAGGTTTGCTCAAACAATCCCATAATTTCTCTGCCCTTGTTAAGAGTCAAATTATCGGGCGTAGTTTTGGGTTTGGGCTTGCCAACCCATTGCATCAAATCTTTCACATTTTGTGCGCCACCACTAATGAAATGAGCTAAAAATCTCAACTGATGAACTTCTGAGGGATAATAGTGTACTGCATCCAGAATTTGCACCAAAACGAGCAAACCTTGCTGACTTAGCTTTGGTAGCGCTTCTGCTGCGGCTCTACGGACAGATATGTCAGAATCTTTGAGGAGTGCGGTAACATCTTTGGCAAAGTCTTTGGCTCGCATCCGCCCCAGCGCTTCTGCTGCAACTTGACGGACAAATGTGTCAGAATCTTTGAGGAGTGCGGCAACATCTTTGGCAAAGTCTTTGGCTGGCATCTGCCCCAGTGCTTGTGCTGCGGCTGAACGGACAAATGTGTCAGAATCTTTGAGGAGTGCGGCAACATCTTTGGCAAAGTCTTTGGCTTGCATCTTCCCCAGTGCTTCTGCTGCGGCTCTACGGACAGATATGTCAGAATTTTTGAGGAGTGCGGCAACATCTTTGGCAAAGTCTTTGGCTTGTATCCGCCCCAGTGCTTGTGCTGCGGCTCTACGGACAAATGTGTCAGAATCTTTGAGGAGTGCGGCAACATCTTTGGCAATGTCTTTGGCTTGCATCTGCCCCAGTGCTTCTGCTGCGGCATAACGGACAGATATGTCAGAATCTTTGAGGAGTGCGGCAACATCTTTGGCAATGTCTTTGGCTTGCATCTGCCCCAGTGCTTCTGCTGCGAACGCTGTCATACTTAAGTATTTTTTCTACTGACAGGATACCGTTACGAGAGCTTTCTTACTTCTCAGACATCCTCTTACTTCTAGCTAAATTTACAGCATTGAGTTCAACAACTTACCAAGGAGGATTGGCATTACGCAAACGGCCGCGAATAAATTTATCCCGCAACAAAAGTCATCGTAAAGCTAGTTTGGGAACCCTGCCCTTCAAGCCAATCATCAACTTAAGAGCAAATTTTTTGAGAAGAGGAACTCGCTGCATTACCCATAAACCCATGCGACGAACTATGACTATGGGCAAGATGTCGTTAGAGAAGACTCTGTCTAACAAATCAGTGAAACCTAAAATTGTTAAGTTTTCCCGTTTGCGCCAGCGTTCGTAACGTTTAAGGATTTGAATATCGCCAATATCTTCACCTTTTGCGTGGGCTTCTTGCAGCACTTGTGCCAAAGCCGCTACATCGCGAATACCTAAATTTAATCCTTGTCCGCCTACAGGATGGCAATTGTGTGCTGCATCGCCAACTAAAGCCAATCGATGGAGAACGTAGCGATCGCTCTGCATAAGTTGAACCTGGAAGATAAAGCGATCGCCCAGCAATTCCAACTTGCCCATTTGATTGCCATAACGCTTTTGTAATGCTGCCAAAAATTGTTCGTCATCCAAAGCGCATAAAGCTTTTGCTTCTTCGTGAGGAGCAGTCCAAACAATCCGGCATCGGTTTCCTGGCAAGGGTAAAATAGCAAATGGCCCGCTATACCAGAATTTTTCGTATGCTGTGTTATTGTGAGGCTTTTCTGGTTTGACAAAAGCAACAATACAAGATTGCCAGTACTTCCAGCCTTTGGTTGTAATTCCAGCAGCTTGACGGATACGCGATCGCGAACCATCTGCGGCTACTACTAATTTGCTGCGAACCGTCCGCAGTTCACCAGCAACTTTGATATCTACCGTCGCTATGTCCTGTTGGTATTGAATGTCCATAACTTCTGCAGGACATAAATACGTAACATTGGGGCAATCCTTAACAAACTCCTGTAACGGGTATAACAGAGCTTGGTGTTCCGCTACATAACCCAAATCTTTTGTACCTATATCCCCTGTTTCAAATTCGACGACAGTAGGATAATCGGCATCAGATAGACGGACACAGCGGTAAATTTCAATATTGGGCAATATTTTATCCCAAATACCAATTCCTTGGTATATCAGCGCCGAAAGCATGTGTACGGCATAGGCTTGTCCTTTGGCTGCAGCTGCTGATTCCACTTTTGCCTCAATCAGCAGCACACTCAACCCAGAATCCTTCAAAGCGGAGGCTAGAGTTAAGCCAACAATCCCGCCGCCAACAATAACCAAATCATAATCATATCCCCGCTTATGTGTTGAAGTTTGGGGGACACAAAGGGTTTGAGAAAGCTGCGCTTGCGCCATTGTTAAGATAAATTACAGCGTTTTAATTTATATTTTGACGCAAATGGACGATGAAGGGCAAGTTGTCATTGGTCATTGGTCATTTGTCATTTGTAGATTTTTGTAGGTAGGGCTATGCCCACCGTTCGTTAATGTGCGGCATAGCCCTACCTACACCTTGAGATAATCATAAGGTTCATCGGTTTCTGACACTAAATCCTTGAGCGCCAAATCGAAATAGTTTTCTTTAACCATTTTAAGTTTCTTAATAGATTCAATTGAAAAACTTTTTGATAGCGCTGGCTTGGTCATCTTGAGACAAAAACTCTTGTAAACTCTTACAATAAAATATACTCGACCATGCAAGAGTTGTAACTAAGTTAACAGGAGCCATTTATCAGAGTTGCTATTAATAACTTCAAACATACATTGAATAGCTATCTTTGGGTTCGCGATTCCGAATGATACAAATTAAATTCCATGCCTTAAATTGGGAAAATTGTTTGATTTTTCTGCATATCTTTTTATTTTTTTCCTTATATCTAACAATTTTGGCTTCAATAAATACGACATCTTTCTTTAACCCATGAGATAGTTCAATGACAATATCGGGTTTACTATTTTCTTGATGAGACTCAAGTTTTTGGTACCCAAATATTTCTTGTAGTGTGGGCTTCTAGAACGCCATTTGTACGAGATGACGGGCGACGATGCCCGTTTAACAAGATTTATCACAAGATGCACAAGATGTGCCATATTCCGGGAGAGTTTATTTCTTGGAAATCCCTTACAGCGCGACTTTATCAAATGCTTATAGATATTGATAATGATAATAATAAAAACCATATTAGACTAATTTCTGACAAAAATCAAAAAATATTCATATATGAAAAAATATTAGTCAGTATTTTTACGACTGTTCTAGATGGAGATTTATTACGAAAATATAAACTAACTGTATCAACTAAGCTTTCAAATATTAACAAAATAAAATTTTATGGAAAATGCGTTTAGAAAGCAGATTAGTCTAACTCAAGAAATTTTTTTACATCGTATAGCGAATCGCATTCGGCAATCTTTAGAACTGCAAGAGATTTTATCGGCGACGGTTGCAGAAATCCGAGCGTTTTTGGGCACTGACCGCGTCAAAATTTACCAGTTTCAACCTGATGGACATGGAATAGTTATTGCTGAATCAATTCAGGAAGGTCGCCTACCTCCCCTACTTGGACTGCACTTTCCATCAGATGACATTCCACCTTATGCCCGTGAATTGTTTGTACGCGCACGTCAGCGAAGTATTGTTAATTTGGCAACACACGAAATTGGAATTAGCCCTCTTGATTGCTGGCAAACAGGCGAAGTGTTGGAAAATCAAGATATTCGCTATCGTCCTGTCGATCCTTGCCATGTAGAATATTTAACGGCAATGGGCGTGAAATCTTCTGTTGTGGTGCCGATTGTTCTACAGAGCACGGAAACTGGAAAAAATTCTTTACCTTCTTTACGCCAATCATCTCAGTTATGGGGACTGTTGGCATCTCACCATTCAGAACCACGGGTGGTGACAGAGGAGGAATTACAGTTTATTCAGTCGGTGGTCGATCAGGTTACAATTGCAATTTCTCAATCTATCTTACTCAATCAAGTACGAGACCAAGCTCGACAAGAAGCCATCATTAACCAAGTTACCGAGCGGCTTTACACTACGCCCGTTGTAAAACTTCAAGCTGCCCTTGAAGAAACAGTGGCTGCTTTTCAAGGTTCTGGCGGACGCCTCTACTTATTGCCAGAAGGTATGTGTCCTAAAGAAATTTACACTTACGGGGTACAGCCTGCTCAACTTGATAGCGGACAAGGCAGACCAATTGAGGAACATAGGTTGGTTGTGGCAGCAATATCTCTATTCTGCTGGTGGCGTGGTGGCTGAGAATTCTGAGCAGCCCGGTGCTAAGTTATGGTCTGTAAACTGGATGAGAGCCGTTTATGCTTTGACCCCTCCACTTGAAGAAGCAAATGTGGACTCAAATTTGTGGGCAATTGCGGATCTATACAAAGAACCTTTATTTCGGTCAATAGCCCCCTGCTTCCAAGCAACACAAATTCGAGGTTTGTTAATTGTGCCACTCCAGCATGGTTCTACTGTTGTTGGGTGCTTAACAATCTTCCGGGATGAGGTGAATATCGAAACTGTTTGGGCGGGTTGCCTGAATACTGATTCTCGCCAACTGATGCCGCGTCAATCTTTTGAAGCTTGGCGCGAACTGAAAACAGGACAGGCTCAACAGTGGTCGGAATCGGAAATTAAGTTGGCGCAAGCTTTGGGTGAGCGTTTTTCAAATGCTGTCAAGCAGTATCGGCTGTATCAACAGGTACAAGACCTCAATACAAACTTAGAGCAACAAGTTCGCGATCGCACTGCCGAACTGCAACAAACCAACACCGACTTGCAACGTTCAACCATTGAACTACAGCGTTCAGTGGAACGACAGCAAGCTCTTGCTCGTATCATTGCCAAAATGCGACAGTCGCTAGATGTGGAAACCATTTTTAGAAACACAACTCAGGAAGTTTGTCAATTACTGACTGGAGATCGCATTGCAGTCTACCGCTTCAACACTGATTGGGGAGGAGAATTTGTCAGTGATTATGAATTCACGAATTCGCGATGGCAAAACACCTTCAAGTTTGGGGTAGGTACCATATGGAATGACACTTACTTACAGGACACGCAGGGTGGACGTTATCGCAATCACGAAACTTTCGTGGTGAATGATGTCTACAGCATGGAATTTACGCAGTGTCACCTTGAGATACTCGAACAGTTTCATATCAAAGCATTTATGATTGCTCCAATTTTTGTAGGACAAGAGCTATGGGGATTGTTAGGAGTTTATCAACACTCAGCTAGCCGCCACTGGGAAACTTTGGAAGTAGAGTTTTTCACACAAATTGCCACTCAGCTTGGGGTTGCGCTACAGCAAGCCGAGTATCTAGAACAATTACAATCGCAAACGAAACTATTGGCTCATGTAGCGGAACGGCAACAAACCCTAACAAGGGTCATCACTAAAATTCGGGAATCGCTAGAATTGACAGAGATTTTTGAAACGACTACACAGGAACTTCGTAGAGTTCTGAATGCCGATCGCGTTGTCATTTTTCGCTTCTATTCCGAATCTAGCTATGAAGGTGGCGAAGTCATTGCAGAAGATGTGGCGTCTCATTTGCCATCGACTTTGGCTGCAAAAGTGTACGATCGCTGCATAGGTGAGGGGTATACTGAGAAATTCTCCCAAGGATACGTTCATGCAGTAAGTGATATTTATAACTCCGAACTTGACGATTGTTACATATCAATGCTGTCTCGCTTCCGGGTAAGGGCAAACTTAGTTGTTCCCATGATTAAGCAAGGGGCATTATGGGGGTTACTGTGTATTCATCAATGCCAGAAATCCCGTGAATGGCAAGAGTCTGAAATTGAATTTGTCAGTCAAATTGCTGCTCAGTTAGGAGTTGCCCTACAACACGCAGTGCTGCTGAAACACACACAGCAACAAGCGACACAACTTGCTCAAGCACTCGACCATTTGAGGCAGACTCAAGCCCATTTGATTCATAGTGAAAAAATGTCTAGTCTGGGACAACTCGTTGCAGGGGTTGCTCATGAAATTAACAATCCAGTCAACTTTATCTATGGCAATCTCACTCATGTTCATGAGTACACGCAAAACTTGATTGAAATGCTCAATCTCTACCAACAGCAATATCCCGAACCAAACCCTGAAATTCAACGAAGAGCGGAGATAGCAGATATAGAGTTTATTTCTGAAGATTTGCCTAAATTATTTTCGTCGCTGAAACTTGGTGCTGAACGAATTCGTGAAATTGTTCTCAGTTTGAGAAATTTCTCTCGTCTAGACCATGCTGAGGTAAAAGCCGTTGATATTCATGAAGGGCTTAATAGCACGCTATTAATCTTGCAACATCGCCTTAAACCCAATTCATTGCATTCAGGCATTCAGGTTATAAAACTCTACAGTCAGTTACCCACTGTAGAGTGTTTCGCCGGACAACTCAACCAGGTGTTTATGAACCTACTCTCAAATGCTATTGATGCACTAGAGGAATCCTGCCGTAAGTCCGCTCAATTAGGTACTAAGAAATACCGTCCAGTTATCACTATTGAGACAGAACTTACAAATGACAATTGGATACAAATTTCCATCAAAGACAATGGAGTTGGTATAACAAAGGAAGTGCAGTCTAAGCTATTTGACCCCTTCTTCACAACAAAACCTGTAGGTAAAGGGACGGGTTTGGGGCTTTCAATTAGTTATCAAATTATTGAAAAGCATGGTGGCAAATTGGAATGTGTATCTGAACCTAATGGAGGGGCTGAATTTGTGGTTCATATTCCAGTAAAACAATTTTTAGTAGTTAGTAGTTAGTAGTTAGTGGTTAGTAGTAGGGTGGGCAGTGCCCACCAACCACTAACTACTAACCACCATCAATTGTTCTGACATATCAAAATTGGCGGTAACATTTTGCACGTCATCCAAACCCTCTAAAGTGTCGATTAACTTTAAAAGAGACCGGGCTTGATCTGGATCGGTCACTTCCACATTATTCCCAGGAATCCAGCGCAATTCCGCATCACTCACCTGAAATCCTTCTTCTTTAAGAGTTTGGCTGAGGTTTTCTAAATTTGCCACCTCGGTAAATACCTCTGCCGTTGTTTCCTCAGTCATCTCATAAGTATCAGCACCACCCTCTAAGGATGCTTCTAAAAGTTTTTCTTCATCAACCACTCCCTCCACAATACAAACCCCTTTCTGGGCAAACATCCAACTGACACACCCCGTTTCACCCAAATTTCCACCATTTTTACTAAAGGCAGTACGCAAGTCAGCTGCAGTTCGGGTGCGATTGTCAGTGAGTGCTTCGATGAGGATAGCAACTCCTCCGGGTCCGTATCCTTCGTAGCGAATCGATTCATAATTAGAGGCATCACCTGCCAGTGTACCAGAGCCCTTTGCGATCGCCCTGTCGATATTATCATTCGGAATGCCCGCCGCCTTTGCTTTTTCAATTGCCGTCCGTAATTGAAAATTGCCTGCGGGGTCTGGTATCCCGCTTCTCGCCGCTACAATAATTGCACGGGACAGTTGGGTAAAAGTTTTACCCTTTTTTGCATCCACGACTGCTTTTTGGCGCTTAATATTTGCCCATTTACTATGTCCTGCCATACATGAAAATTATCAATACTATCTTTATCAAAATACTCTATAGCTTGATTTTATCCTTTAGAAACCTCTGTTTCCCCTACTGTTAACCCTGGGGCTTCCACCCTATGAGTTTTGGTTAACTGCTGTCACAATAAAAACAGCAATGCCAATGGCGAGCATTTCTCGATCGCATATCTACTTCCTTGTACCGATATCAATTTCTCATGACCACCTCTGCTTCCACATCAGCATTTACACCAACAAAAACCTGGATTTGGCAAGGGTTTCCCATTTGCTATCAAACGCAAGGAACCACTGGTCCTGCTGTTGTTTTAGTACATGGCTTTGGCGCTTCATGGTGGCACTGGCGGAAAAATATACCCGTATTGGCAGAACACTGCCGTGTCTTTGCTATTGATTTAATTGGTTTTGGTAGTTCAGCTAAACCAAAACCGAGTGAGGGCATTGCCTATACTTTTGAAACCTGGGGACAGCAAATCGCGGACTTTTGCCGTGAAATTGTGGGTGAACCAGCTTTTTTAGTTGCTAACTCCATTGGTTGTATTGTAGTGATGCAAGCAGCGGTGGATAACCCAGACATTGCTTTAGGAGTAGCATTACTCAATTGTTCCCTTCGACTATTGCACGATCGCAAACGGGCAACTTTACCCTGGTATCGTCGCTTTGGGGCACCTCTACTCCAACGCGTGCTATCTATCAAACCAGTTGGTAACTTCTTCTTTAACCAAATTGCCAAACCAAAAACCGTGCGGCAAATTCTTCTAAAAGCTTACGCCAGTTCTGAAGCAGTCACAGAAGAACTGGTAGATATCCTTATGTCACCTGCACGCGATCCTGGTGCTGTAGCTGTGTTTCTTGCCTTCACCTCATATTCTAGCGGACCCTTACCAGAAGACTTATTACCCCAACTGCCTTGCCCTGCGATCGTTTTATGGGGTGCTGCTGACCCTTGGGAACCCATTGAGTTGGGTAGAGAGTTTGCTAACTATCCAAAAGTACAAAAATTCATTCCGTTAGAAGGAGTTGGTCATTGTCCCCAGGATGAAGCGCCTGAGGTTGTCAATCCCATTTTGTACGATTGGATTTTGGATTGCTCAAAATAGTCACTCCAATCTGTAGCGAAAATGTAGAGACGTTTCAAACAGCGCGTCTCTACACACATAATTTTTTACACATCAACTTTAACTTGAACCGTATTGGTACCAGTATTACGGTGCCACTGGGTTTTCCAAGAGATTTCTTTGTTCCAACCAATCCTTACCGACTTGAATACTGATGTCAGAACCGAGGTTTCCCGTGCTTTCTACCCGCACTTCCCCAAGTCCCAAAGTATTGCGAATCGATTCAGCACTGTTGCCGTCTCCTTGTTGAGCAACAATGTGAGTCACTTCCAATGGCTCACCCCAGCTTTTAGCTATATAAACGTTGTTATAGCCAGCTTTTTGCAGGGCTTTAATTAAAGGTCGGAGATTAGTGTTCTCGCTACCTGTGCTGTCTTGGATTGCTATACGTAAAGAGGATGGGTCGGCAGCAAGAGGTATCAACTCTGATTTCGCTTCAAAATGTTGAGCCATCATACTACTGATACGCTGGTTATCTGGTACCCAGTAGCTAGCTTCATACTCCCCTTGCTGGCTAAACCGACCGGGTAGCATCATCATCTGCATACTTGAGCGGTTTGTTCTCACTCCAAAACCTACGAGTGCTAATAATTCCTCAACTGTTAAATTGGTATCGATATTATCTTTGACGACGTTAAGAATTTTAGGTAATTGAGTTAGGGTAGCTGGGTTAAGTGATTGATCCATTAAAGCCCGCATAACCATTTGCTGGCGTTGAATCCGACCAATATCTCCATTTTCATCATGGCGGAAACGTAAAAGTTGTAACGCTTGGTCGCCATTGAGATGCTGCTTTCCCGCTTTTAAGTTAATAAATAGGTGTTGAGATTCATCCTTATATTTCATATCCTTGGGGACGTAAACCGTAACTCCACCCAAGGCATCAATTAATTTGGCAACTCCCAAGACATTAATACGGATATAGCGATCGATTCCGACTCCATCCAATACGTTACTCACAGTTTTGGCGGTTAATGCTGGTCCACCAAGAACATTTGTCGCATTAATTTTCCTAACGCCATGCCCTTCTATTCTTACACGGGTATCCCTGGGAATAGAAAGCATAACTAATTTTTTCTTCTCCGGGTCGAATTTGACCAAAAGCATAACATCTGCTAGACCATCAAAGGAATTGACTTGAGGATGGTAGCCCAGCTTGAGGCTTTCTGATGGCGGATTCTGAACGTCTTGTGGGAGCACGCTCATCCCCATAATTAGTATATTGACAGGACGAGTTAATTCTGAAAATCGCAGCCCACTTCCTGAGATCCGGTCTGCATCAAACACTGCCGCCTCATCTGCACTGAGGTTTGTTTGCATCAAAGGTGTACTTGTTAAAGAAACCGCTAACAGCGCCCCAGCCGTTGCTGACACCATTGCAATGCCGCTCATACCTACCCAAAACCACAGCCAGCGCCCAGATTTCTGGTTTTGAGTATTTTTATCAGTTGGTTCGGGGCGGGGTGCAGAATGGTTTCCTTGCGCCGAAGTTCTTTGAATGGTCACTGACTTCCTCACACTTATGATAAAAAGTGAAAAATACGCTGCTATTAAAACAGCTAAATCAACTCATAATAGCTAACTCTTTGATTATCAGTGGTAAATTTGCCACTTGAGTGTTAACCAAGACACTTATTGCAGTAATTCTCCTACTTTTTCGCAAATCCGGAGATGTTTTCTTGAAGTATGGCAATAGAAAATGAGATTTGCCTAGAGGGAAATTGAAGAAAATGCCAAAGAATTGGCAAATTACGTAAAACCACTGAAATTTTTCTTTCATTTAAAAAATCACGATAAGTATTTTCCAAGACCTCGTTCGGCAAGACGACTCAATCCAGGTATGCGTGTAGATTTACCTTGTACTGTACGAATAATCAGCAGAATACTAACTAAAAAGTAGCCAGAAGTAAGAAAGCTATTAAGTATGAGTAGACGCAGTGTTAAAAACTCCGAAGTAGCTGCTCCAGTTGTTAATAATAGGTATCCTAAAAGCCAAGTAAACACCAAAGTAATTGACAGACGACTAACAGTCAGTTGTTCCCGAGTTCCCTGACCGCGGTAGAGAGTCCAGACAGAAGGGAAAAAACCAATGACCGGAATTAAATACACGAGTAATTGTATGGGAGGGGTGGGGGAAGAAGACGGAAAAATTGGGAGTTGAGATGACGTGGAGAGGTCTTCTATAAAATTCTCCATGTCCTCATGTCTTGTGTTCTCAGTCTCTGTCGAAGGGGAACTGTTATCTAGGGGTTCAAAATTTTTCATTTTTCTTTGTGTAATCCTAAGCAAGAGGGATGAATCACGTGTTGTAGTCGGAGATAATAAGCATTAAGGAAAATTATTATTTAGTTGTATCCCGCACTCGGCAGATGCAGACACGCAAGCTCTTCGACTGGTGGCAAACATTCTCACCAATAGCGCGAATTAGCGCAATCACTCTAGTCGCTCCGTTGCTAGTGCTCAATGGTTGGGCGATTTCAGCAATTTTTCATTACTTTCACTCGCTGATTGTCATTTTAGTCGGTGCGTCAGTGCTAGCATTTCTGCTCAACTATCCTGTTAGTTGGATGGAGCGTCATGGTGCTAGGCGCGAGCAAGTGGCTATTTTAGTCTTTTTACTCGCCTTATCGGTTTTGTTAGCTTTGGGAGTAACTCTCATCCCACTTGCTTTAACCCAAGCTCAGCAACTCGTGGCTCGTATACCGGAGTTAATTGATTCTGGGCGATCGCAGTTGATGATGTTAAACGAGAAAGCGGAAAGCTTTGGCTTACCGATTAATCTTGATGCTTTGGTAGTACAAATTAATGACCGTGTCAAGGGACAATTACAGGCGATCGCCGGACAAGTTTTGAACTTGGCTGTCATCACAGTAACTAGCTTGCTTGACTTTCTCTTGACAATGGTTTTAACTTTCTATCTTTTGCAGCATGGGGATGAGCTGTGGCAGAGTTTGGTAGATTGGCTACCCACTAAATTCCGCGATGCTTTTTCAGACACAGTACGCCTGAGTTTTCAAAATTTCTTTATCACCCAATTAATTTCATCAACTTGTATGGCATCAGCCCTGATTCCTACGTTTTTGTGGCTAAAAGTACCATTTGGTTTGCTATTCGGCTTGACTATTGGTATTATGGCTCTGGTTCCCTTTGGTGGGTCTGTGGGTATAGCCCTAACTACATTAATTGTGGCGCTGCAGGATTTTTCAATGGGGGCTAGAGTATTAATTG
Source organism: Scytonema sp. NUACC21 (assembly GCF_054684315.1). Lineage (NCBI taxonomy): Bacteria > Bacillati > Cyanobacteriota > Cyanophyceae > Nostocales > Scytonemataceae > Scytonema > Scytonema sp. NUACC21. The sequence continues at coordinate 95,999 of NZ_BAAFZH010000104.1, forward strand.
CAGCAGTTATTGTCCAGCAAATTTTAGAAAACTTAATTGCTCCCAGAATTTTAGGCAGTTTTACTGGTTTAAATCCTGTCTGGGTACTGATTTCTGTTTTAACAGGTGCGAGAATTGGGGGGCTGTTGGGTGTGATTGTAGCGGTACCTACAGCTGTTGTGATTAAAACTGCTCTGAGTGCATTACGTCATTCTACGTCTAGTAGCACTACAGAAGAAATTGAAAGCACAGAATCTTGTAGCGTTCAACCGCAAGGTATGGCTAACGATGGTGTGGCTTTGCAGTCAAATACCCATTTGGTAGAGGTAAATGCACCCGTTGTTCAAGAATCATCTCCTACTAATTCTCAAACCAACCGCACTGAGATAAATCCTTCTAAGAAAGTGGCTCCACAATGGAACCCATAAACAAAATACTTCCTGTTCGATCGTCCCGAATCGCTAAGAAGAAGGGGCGATTCACAATCATTTGAAAAGGTTCTTGAGTAGGCATTTTAGCAGATAGTGGCATTATTCCTACAGAAGTGGCAGCCGCAGCTTCAGTACCTTCTTCATTAACCTCAACAAATGTTTTATGCTTGACCTCGCTGATTTTTAAATTCTTACCCATACCAGAAAAATTTGCTTTATTACTAAAAGCTTCTCCCATACCCAAAGCTGTTAATACCTTATTTAGGGTCACGTTATATTCCATTTTAAAGCGGGGCAAGCGAATGAATCCTTCTCTGTTCCTAAACTGAGAAATCCAACTTTCCCAGTTTTCTGCATTTAGTTTTTGATAAAAGCTTTGTAAACTGGAGTTCTGCTTGGGAAGAAAGATATAAAAGCTTACCTTGCCATCTTGACCATAAGGTAAACTCACAGCCTGCATTTGTTCGTTTTCATAATATCTGTAGTCACCTTTTTGTGACATCATTGGGTGTTGTTTCTGCTTACCTGATGCAAGATAAAACGGATAGTTGGCTGTTTGCTGTTTGTTAAATTCATTCGTCCAGCGGCCTTTGAAGTAAATAGCATTGATGAGAAACAAAACTTGGTCGGGTTCAATTTTTTCGACTATTTTATTAATTTTTCCTTGAGTACTGTCATTAACCCAGTTATTGATAATATTAGGAGCACCAGTATCTTTAAAGTTTAAATTTGTGACCCTAGCTGTATAAAAATCTTGAGTTCTTTGGATGAATTCTTGATTGAAGAGAGCTTCTTTATTTGCCCAAAGTGAATTAGCAATAGTAAGTTTTACTGCAGAATCCGGATTTTCTAAAATTCTTTTTATTAGCTTGGCGTTAGAGGAGTTGATTTCTTGTAAAGTCAACCCTTGTAACTCAAGCGCCTGTTTCATGGCTTCTCTCGTACTTCCACTCGCTCCATTATATGTTATGGCAAGAGCAATGGCTACACTTGAGGGTGAAACAAAAATATTTTTACTGCTATCATTTTTAAGAACTTCTGAAAAGAATTTAAAGCCAAACTTTGTGTTAGCAGTAACGAGTTTGCGCTCGGGATTTGAGGATTGTTGTGACATCGGAGATTCTGTTTTAGGTAAGCCCGATTGGGCATATGCACTCGTGCTATTACTAATTTGAGAACATCCTATTACACTCATAAAAACAACGCCAGCGGCAGCTAGAACGTAGCGCCTTCCCAAGCGAACACCATAGCGCCTTTGTAAAAAATTTTCGCGTGCATTGCTTTTTTGCTGCATGTTACCACCACAATCTTCCTGAGTCTTTGTTCTGACTATGGCATTTCAGATGATAGAATCTCTGTGTGGTTACAGTTTTGGCAACAACAGTAATACATTATTATATAGATGTAATTTTAATAGTGTGCCATAAGAGCAATTCGTCAATAAGTATTAGTTACTAGCCCTGAAAATTAACCCTCCTATTTGTTGTGTACTCCTCTACCTTATAGGAACAGTCCACCATGCTAAAGCATAGGGTTGAATTGCTTCATTAACTTTTTGACGATACTGAACGCGAATTTTATAGTTACCACTGGCAGATACAGGACAAAAGATATGCTCTACACTATCAACATCGCTGATGGAAGAGCAAACAGCAGCACTATCATCTCCTTCTTTGGCATCAGCTTTTACCAAATAAAGATCGAGATTGTTTAAACCGCGATCGCGAAATTCTTCCCCTACATCAAACTGACCATCCTTGTTTTTATCATTAAGTTCTACTAACCTATCCCAAGCGAGGGTAACAGCTACAAAACTTCTCTGTTGTAAAGGTTTTGTCAGGGTATATTCTACGTAAGCTCCTGCATTCACTGTACGGTAATCCCAACCAATACTTGGTACGTTCTGTGTTGGACTCCACTGACCCGCGCTAAATTGCTGGTACGCTCGAAATGCGTTTAAATGCCCTGTTCCCATTTGAGCATCTAAAGGAATTTTTGAATCTTTGTACGCATCAGATTCCAACCAGTTTTTATTCAACTTATCGATTAACGTCCGCGTCATTCCCAACTGCAAACCATTACCAGTGTCTTTGATTTTGTCTGCGGAGTTCATTAATACTGCTTTCATCAATTCGTGTCGGCGAGCATCCATACTCCAGTTAGGTTTTTTTGTCCGCAGTTGTCGATCGCCAAATTCTTGTAACAAGGCGACTGTCGCTGTCACTTGGGGTGCTGCAAAACTCGTGCCTGTCACTTTATTGAGTTTACCATCTGGATTGAGCAAAGTTATGTTACTGCCCGGAGCCACCAGTGCGATCGCACGACGCGGACCTATGTTAATTTCTTTTCCTGCAAGTCGAATAGCTAGCCCTTCGCTGACAGCCGCTAAATTAGAAACATCGACTTTATTAAACACTCCTTGCCGACGAGACGAAAAAGCCACGTTCATACCGTTAAAGTTATCAGTAGGGATAGGAATACCTCCCTTGCCTTGGTTCCCGGCGATAATATACAAAGAGTCGTGAACCCGACTTGACCAGTCGATGCATAATGTTAGTAAAGCTCTCCCGTCTAAAACAGGCTCCGGACGAGGGTCGCGATTCAATGGCTCACCAAAACTAAAATTAATAGCACGGATATCCCCACCATTTTGTAATGCTATGTGCTGTGCAGACATACACTCTTCCGGTTGACCCAAGTTTTTACCAGAACCTACAGCAGAGGAGTAAAGACGAGCGTTTGGAGCAATACCGGGCAGGGCTTTATCTGTACTAACCATCACACTTGCCACATTGTAAGCGTGTGGATCGACACCGCTATTTGACTTAGCTCTCCCATTGCGTAGAAACACCCCTGCAAGAGATACGGCACGATTTTTAGAAACTGCTTTATCCAAGCCAAACTTACCCGGACGTCCAATTTCCACCTGACCGATTGCTATCTTGCGACCTGTCAAATTGTATGGTGGGTTGTGCAATCTAAAAGCATCAATACCGTTGGTTCCAAAAGGATGTTCCAAAGCGCGAGCTAGTACAGGTACACTTAAGCAGGAGGCACTCAATCCCCAGATTATCCAAGTTTGTTTGTTCACCATAATCAATAATAGTTAAGAGTTAGTGGTTAGTTGTTAGTAGTTAATTGTCAACAATTAGAAACTACGACTAACCATTAACCACTAACCACTAATTAAATAGATGAGCGTTTGCTCAAGTTTTGTTACAATGCTTACAGACGAGGACGCTTAAGAACCCACTAGCCATGAGCCAAAACCCATCTCAAAAGCCCATTGTAATAGCTCCATCCATCCTATCAGCAGATTTTAGCCGTTTGGGGGAAGAAATTCGTGCAGTAGACGAAGCTGGGGCAGATTGGATTCACGTTGATGTAATGGACGGTCGCTTCGTACCTAATATTACGATAGGTCCTCTGATTGTAGAGGCGATTCGCCCAGTGACTAAAAAGCCACTTGATGTCCACTTGATGATTGTGGAACCAGAGAAGTACGTAGAAGATTTTGCTAAAGCAGGGGCTGATATTATTTCAGTACATTGCGAACACAATGCTTCACCACACCTGCACCGTACTCTTGGTCAAATTAAAGAATTAGGTAAACAAGCTGGCGTTGTACTCAACCCATCTACACCACTAGAACTCATTGAGTACGTTCTAGACATTTGCGATTTGGTGTTGATTATGAGTGTTAACCCCGGTTTTGGCGGTCAAAGCTTTATTCCTGGCGTCATACCCAAGATCCGTAAGTTGCGTCAAATGTGCGATGAACGCGGTCTTGACCCCTGGATTGAAGTGGATGGAGGACTCAAAGGCAATAACACTTGGCAAGTTTTGGAAGCAGGCGCAAATGCGATTGTAGCTGGTTCTGCTGTGTTCAAAGCAAAAGACTATGCTGAAGCGATTACTGGTATTCGCAACAGCAAGCGTCCTACCCCACAGCTAGCAACAGCATAATTCATTGAAGAAGGGAACAGGGAACAGGAGTATTTTGACGAGAGTTTCCTATTGTTTAGGGCGAGCAACAGACCCTAGGCGTTTCCCCCTCGCTGTCACCTTTTACAAGTAGGGTGGGCATTGCCCACCTTTATTTCTAACCTCCCCTCGATCGGACGGAAAATCCCCCACCCCTTTATAAAGGCAGGGCTAAGGAGGGGTAAAACTAACGATAAAAACCAATAACAAATGATTTGTTATGTTCTTGCCCAGCCAGTTCCCTTCCAAATACTGATAAATAACACTGCAGCAACTAAAGCTCCAAGATTCCATTTTGCAGAAGTTTTAATCAACTTTAAACCTTGAAGAGACTGAGTTGTTTGAGCCTGAACCTTGATTTGTTCTTTAGCTTTAGAGAGTTCTGATATAAGTTGACTTTTAACTTCTTCAGGTTTTTTCCCCTCTAATGAGCGACCTTGACTTTCAAGAAAATTATTTATTTGTTCAGCTGAGGTTTGGCTGAGTTGCTTTTCCAACTGTTCGGCTTGAGACATTTGTTGAGTAGATGCAGTTTGAATCTGAGCAATACTGTGGGTATTTAAACGAACAGTGTTAATGATTCCTAAAGGTATGAATAATATAAATATTACTCCTAAAAGTAAAGTCATCCAAGACAAGAATTTCAAAAGAGGAATTTCCCATTTCGTTCTTGAATACAATTCCCCAAAAAATACCATGACAAAGCCAATTAAAGGTACAGGAACTCTTTCAATTAATCCCCCTATAGTTTGAAATTCCCAACCTGGATTTAGAAAATTGGGAGGAACAAGCATTTCAATGGCATCGAACAATGCTAATGCTAACAAACCGTAGCCTAAGCAACGCAAGATAGTAATAGACCCTTGTTGGCTGAAAGCAAACTGCTGTAATTCCTTGACAACAGGAATAAATTTATCGCTATTTGACTTAGTCATTTTTTTAACACAATAAAAAGAAAAACTGACGAGAGATTAAGGTTTTGGAAACCTGGGTTGCCACCACTGATACCAAGAGAACCAAGTATTTTCTAAGACTTGGAAAGCTGCTTTAGGGGAAGAATCTTTTAAAGGCACTGATAAATGCGTCCAAAGACAGCGCTTATTTTGCAATTGCCGTTGACTTAGTAACCAAGACACTAGGTGTTGAACCTGCATTTCATTAAGAAAGCGATTTTTGTTAAATTGTTCCTCAGTAAAAGTACTGCTGCCATATGGGTTGATACAGGCACTTAAGTAAGCTCTACCCCGGTCAATTCCAAGACCGTAGTAGCCTACTCCCCCTTGTTGATGTACAGTAGCAAAGGATGCGATGGAAGTAAATTTTTTAATAAACATGGGAACATTGCCCTCAGCTACATAACGTACTTCAATATCTAGGGATAGGTCATTACGAACGTATTCATAATGCCTTTGGGCGAATAGTTCAAAATGTAACTTTTTTGAATTTGGTAAAGCTCGACTTTTCTTGAATTGCCATTGTGGTAACGGTACTTGTTCTGGAAAAATAAAAGAAGAAACTGTAGGGTTCTCTGACTTAGGAAGTAAAATAACTTTTCCTAAAACCAATAAAGTGCTACTAAAAGTGAGAGCCAAAATTGGAAGGCGAAGTTGTTTCCAGATAATCACATGAATAAAGGATGAAGTGTAAAGGATAAAGAATGAAATCAGGAGGAAGGATAAAGGAGGAAGGATAAAAAATTAATAATGCATCCTTTACCTTCATGCTTTATACTTTTTTTGCTTCGGTTTGTTCAATTGCAAACCAACAGAAAATACCAAAAAGCAAGACAGCAATCATTGAGAAAACAAGAGAACCATCACCTTCATGCCAATATTTAAATGCTTCTTGTTGTTGTTTTGCAACTAAAATAGCCATGAGAGCAACTCTTAAGGTATTGACAATAAATCCTAAAGAAATAGCTGTTATAGGTACTATGATTTTTTGATGATTCTTTTGGGGAAACATTAAAAGAAAAAGTACTGATAATCCCAGCATCTGGAAAACTTGTTCTACTCCGGAACAGCCAGAAAAAACTTCTACACTGCCAGTAGGTAGATAAATTATGTTCCCAGAACGAGCAACGTTAGCACCGATGTACCAAAGAATGAAAGCTGCAAACTTGGCAGTAAGAGAAGAGATATAACCAACAACTGACCAGGGAATGACTTTGGGTGCAACAAGACAAAATAGAGCAAGTAGTTCTCCTTGGTATTGCTTTAATCCCTTAAAGCCAGAAGCTAGAAGAACAAGACTCAGGGCAATGATTAAAGGTGTGAGATATAGAAATACACCAAAACTTGTCAAAGATGCACTCTTGAAAAGTATGATTCCAATCAGTGATAAACCTATCAAGCTGGGTATAATTCCACTGTTTAAATTTAAGTGGTGTTTGTCTAAAATGAGAGAAGAGATAGCTGCCCAGTATAAAATACAGTTGCTAAAAAGGCTGTAATTATCGGCTTTCCAAGTAAGAGTCAAGTGAATTGCATTTAAGCCTGCGCCTATTCCTAAAAACCAGAGTTGTGGATATTTTAGTTGTTTAAACGTGGCGAGATTAATAGGTTTCATGTAAATGTAACAACAAATTTCTATCTTTCTCGCTTCCCGCTTGAACTAGGAAGTGATTGGCAAGAAACTCTACCTCCAGTGGAGGTAATAATGGAGGATAGAGTAGCAAGAGACAGGATTTCTAAGTGAAACTTAGGAGCGTAAAGTAACGCAATTGGCTGTAACTATTAGTTGTAACTTTACACTTTTGCACTATCTTTTTGCTGCTGATACTTACGACGTAAAGCCACACCAATAGTACCAGCTGCCAACGAACCCAATATAGTTAAAGGTTCGGGAACCGGGTCAGGGGCAATTTCGCGCCCAATTTTCTGCGTAATAGCATTTTCAAAGTCTAAGAAGTTGTTTGCAGCAATCACAAAAGAACCAGAACCCCCAACAACATTGTTGCTATAATAGCTCTCAAGAGTAGAAGAGCCATCAAGAATTGGTAATCCGTTAATTATAATCCCTGCGTTAACTGCATTATCTCGCGCTGCGCGGAGGGTATTCACACTGGAAACATTTTCAACACCGTCACCCGACACATCAATAACTCTTCTGTTTCCAACAAAGTCATTATTATCAATTAGGTTTCGTGCAAAGTTAATGGCATTAGCGATACCAGTAGAACCGCTAGAGGATCTTGGAGCTGCTGCGATCGCGTCAGCAAAGGCATTAGCACTGACCGCATCAGTGAGCAGAGTCCAGGGTACAGACTGTACAGCATTAGTAGACCAGTAAGATAAAGCCACTGCAACACCCCCTGGTACTTTTGCTATTTGGTTTTGAATAACTGGATTTCTAAATGCGTTCACATAGCCTTGACGTTGCAAGTTGAATTCATTAGAACTTATACTTCCAGAAACATCAACAGAAAGCACTAACTCTGTGCCAACTATAGTAGCGGCAAAGGAAGCTAATGGTGAAAGCACCCCCAACGCCAAGATAGCAGATGCTGTTCCCAAACCCATCACCGACGCCTTTAGCCTAACTGTAGAACAGACTGCGCCTAACTTTTTTCTGACTTGAAATCTAGTCATTGAAACTCACTCCCGTGAATGTAGGTAAAGGTTAATGGTAGATTTACCCGGCAGTGAGATTGGTCAGCACCTTAAAACAATTGCGTAAAGCTTCTTCCACAATGGCTCATTAAAGAACCTGTTATATTAAAGTGGTGATAATACGAGCGTACATTCCTGCTTGCTTTCGCTTTCAAGGTGCTAACAGTGATTTTGGTAATACTTATTCAGTTGTCATGAATCTGATACTACTGGATTACTAGCAATAGTTTAATGGTTTTTCTTTGTCTTAATCTAAACTTAACAACTGGATTGATTTCACTAAAGCTTGTATTTTAGTGAAAGCGGCATTATTGTATAGCTGTGCAGCTAATATTACTTAATGATTATATAAATTTTTTGTAAATTAATCAGTACTATTAAGGTAGAACCTCATAATTAAGTATTTTTTTTTACAAATTAACACGGGATCTCCTTTTAAGCTTCATTGTTGGAGTCAAGAATAAAAAAAGGTGAGCATTGCCCACCTCTTCAAACCAACAAGCTATACTTATCGGCGGTAATTATCCAACCACTGAGCCACTACAGGCGTTTGAATTACTGTATTGATGCTCTAGTCAAGGTTTTTCTTAACGTTATCTTTTACGTCCTCAATACCATGACGTACTTCGCTTTCAGCTTGCTTAGCTTTACCTTCGTTCTTATCTTCTGGATCTCCAGAAATATTGCCTATTGCTTCTTGAGCTTTACCTTCAATATTTTTAGCAGTTGCTTTTGCACGATCTTCTAAACTCATAATGTCCTCCCTATTTTTATTTTGAGAATAATCAATTAACTTCAAAGTTGCTGAACAACTGTGAAAGTGTTTGTTATTACTATTACAAAGTAGCTTAATATTTTCGCTGTAGCCTTCCCTCACAAGATATATAAGTGGTCTCTCCTAAAAGAGAGAGTAAGCATATTTAATTTAGTAATTACCTATTGTGGCAGTTAGGGTGCGAAATGTAGGTGAATTCTAAGTTGTGGGTTCGCACATATGAGCAACATGAAAAACCCGATTTTTTTGCTAAATCGGGTTTGTAAATTTATATGCAGTCTTGTTTTGTTTAATCGATAAAACCCATGAGGCTATCAGAATCGCCAATATCATTTGGTGCTATTGGACGGTTACCCATAACAGAGTAAGTTTGAGAAATTACGAGTTCGCTTGAGCCAATTGGACGAACTCCAGACAGGTTAATTGTGTCAACTACCTCAAATGTATTTGCACCAATGGGACGTAAACCCATTACGTTCATCGTTTCTACAACTTGTAAGTTACTAGCCGTTACCGGACGTATACCGGAGATAGCTAGTGTGTTACGTACCTCTAGTCCACCTGGAGTTTCTAAAGGCACTGGCTTATCACCGTTTTTCTCCACTTGCTCTGTATTGACATTTTGTCCTTGATTATTGTCGTCCACAGTCGTTTCCCCCTTTAGCTTTTACGATTTTTTCTTGAACTGATTGCTTCACCAGGGCAGATAATATTTATCCCGTGTGACCTGGAATTATTAACTTATTTTACAATATTAAGGAAATACCAAATTTTTCCTTAATATCTGAGTTTAACCTTGATAAAGCTGCTAGCAGTACAAATATCATTAAGGGATACATAACTAAAGATTAACAATAAAGTTATGTAAAATAAAGTGGAAAAATATTGCAGCTATTTCAGAAAAGCCCATAAGTAGGTCGGCATCACTAAAGGCGGAGAGTGCCCAGAGAACGGAATTTGTGACGATCGCGTGAAGACAGTACGCATGTTCGCTACCATAGAAGGGGGTATTTCGATAAACTTTATGACAGAGTTTTGCCTTCAAGCTCCCTTCCAACCAACAGGCGATCAACCGCAAGCGATCGCTCAACTTGTTTCTAGTATCAATGCTGGTAATCAATACCAAACTTTACTGGGAGCCACGGGAACAGGAAAAACTTTTACAGTAGCGTCAGTGATTGAAAAAGTGGGGAAGCCCACCCTAGTCCTAGCCCATAACAAAACTCTTGCTGCACAACTTTGTAATGAGTTGCGGGAATTCTTTCCCAAGAACGCAGTTGAGTATTTCATCAGCTATTACGATTACTACCAACCAGAAGCATATATTCCCGTCACCGATACATATATAGAAAAAACAGCTTCAATCAACGATGAAATAGATATGTTACGTCACTCCGCAACGCGATCGCTCTTTGAACGCCGCGATGTGATTGTTGTTGCTTCTATTAGCTGCATATACGGTTTGGGAATACCGTCAGAATACTTAAAAGCTGCCATTCCTTTTCAAGTGGGCATGGAAGTGAATCAACGGGAAATACTGAAATCTTTGGTATCAGTTCAATATGGGCGCAACGATTTAGAAATCGGTCGCGGACGTTTTCGCGTTCGCGGAGACGTTTTAGAGATTGGTCCTGCATATGAAGACCGAATCATTCGCGTAGAATTTTTTGGTGATGAAATTGATGCGATTCGTTACGTCGATCCGGTTACGGGTGAAATTCTCAAGAGTGTAGAAGCAGTTAATATTTACCCCGCACGTCACTTTGTCACTCCAGAAGAAAGGCTAGCGGCAGCGTGTGACGCCATCGCATCAGAACTGAAAGAGCGCAAAGTACAATTAGAGGAAGCAGGTAAATTACTAGAAGCGCAACGTATAGACCAGCGGACTCGTTACGACTTGGAGATGTTACGGGAAGTCGGTTATTGCAACGGTGTAGAAAACTACTCTCGCCACTTAGCAGGACGCCAACCAGGTGAACCACCAGAATGTCTGATTGATTATTTTCCCAAAGATTGGCTCTTAGTCATAGATGAATCTCACGTGACAGTACCCCAAATAAGGGGAATGTATAATGGAGACCAAGCACGGAAAAAAGTTTTAATTGAGCATGGCTTTCGTCTTCCCAGTGCTGCTGACAACCGTCCATTGAAAGCAGAAGAATTTTGGAACAAGGTAGACCAGTGTATTTTTGTTTCCGCCACTCCGGGAGATTGGGAACTGGAAATTTCTAACGATCGTGTAGCAGAACAAATCATTAGACCTACTGGTGTTCTCGATCCAGAAATCATCGTGCGTCCTACAGAAGGTCAAATTGATGATTTGTTAGGTGAAATCAAAGACAGAATTGACCGCCAAGAACGGGTGCTGATTACAACCCTAACCAAACGCATGGCGGAAGATTTGACAGAATATCTACAAGACAATGGTGTTCGGGTACGATACCTACATTCTGAAATCAATTCGATTCAGCGCATTGAAATTTTGCAGGATTTGCGCGATGGTAACTTTGATGTTCTGGTTGGAGTCAACTTACTTCGTGAAGGTTTAGATTTACCGGAAGTTTCCCTTGTGGCAATTTTGGATGCTGATAAAGAAGGCTTTTTGCGTGCAGAACGCTCCTTGATTCAAACTATTGGTAGAGCAGCGCGTCACATACGGGGACAAGCAATTTTATATGCCGATAACCTTACTGACAGCATGATAAAAGCAATTTCGGAAACCGAAAGGCGTCGCAGTATTCAAATGGCTTACAACCACAAGCACGGAATTACGCCCAAACAAATTGTCAAAAAATCTAGCAACGCGATTTTGTCTTTTTTAGAAGTCTCAAGGCGGTTAAATGCGACTGAGTTAGAAACAATCGAGCAAAATGTAGATGTTTTACCGTTAGAAGAAATTCCACAATTGATTACTCAACTAGAAGCACAAATGAAAGAAGCAGCGAAGAAACTGGAATTTGAAGAGGCGGCGAAACTGCGCGATCGCATTAAGCAACTGCGGGATAAATTAGTGGGACATTAAAACATCCTGCTTAAACTCATATCTTGCACCATCGCCTCCGAATCGAAAATAAAAGCTCAAACATGCGATTACTTTGTAGGGTGGGCACTGCCCACCATTTCTTCCACTCCAAGCCCCAAGATGTTAGTTTAACAACAATGGTCGGAAAGCCCGTCTCTAAGCTAAAATTGGTCTGATTTGTAATTAAATTTAATTCTATAACTTAAACCTATGAAACGTTCCGCTTGCCTTATCTTTAATCCCGTTGCAGGTCAGGGGGACTCCGATCAAGATTTGGCAATGATTCGGTCTATTTTAGAGCCAGAAATTGACCTAGATATTCAAATAACAACAGAAGACACTTGCGCTGACGATTTAGCACGTCAAGCAATTGAACGGGGTGTAGAAACTATAATTGCCTCAGGAGGAGATGGGACTCTTTCAGAAGCAGCAGCAGCTGTCGTGGGAACTGATATTCCATTTGGTATCATTTCTAGAGGAACAGCAAATGCTTTTGCAGCAGCTTTAGGAATACCTGACACAATTGATGCAGCCTGTCAAGTGATTTTACAAGGAGGAACTCGGACTGTAGACGCAGCTTATTGTAACGATCGCCCAATGGTATTGCTTGTCGGTATTGGTTTTGAAGCGGAAGCTGTAGAACAAGCCGATCGCGAAGCAAAGAATCGATTTGGTATTCTTGCATATATCATAGCAGGGCTGAAAGAATTGCGAGATTTAGAACACTTTGATGTAGAAATTGAAACTGAGGATAAGATAATTAAAACTACCGCAGTGGCAGTGACGGTGGCAAATGCCGCACCTCCCACTTCGATTTTAGCCCAGGGTCCAGCAGGTATCAAAGTTGATGATGGGTTACTGGATATGACAATAGTAGCCCCAGCGACAAGAGCAGGAGCGGTAGCAGCTGCATTTCACCTTTTCCAAACAGCATCAGCAGGTAATGCAGCGGATCGAAATGATATAGGTTACCTGCGTGCAAAACAATTTAAAATTACAACAGATCGACCACAAAAGGTTGTTGTTGACGGTGAAATTGTCGGAAAAACCCCCGTAGAGATTCGCTGCGCTCCTGCGAGTTTAAAAGTTTTTGTGCCGTCAGTGGAACAAGAAGAACCAGCAGAAAAATTGGAGGGACTGCCAAATTTAATCGTTGAGGAGAAAGAAAAAGACGATGAATGATAGTTAGTGGATAGTGGATAGTGGATAGTGGTTAATGGGCGAACTATTAATTATTAAATTACTAACTACTAACCACTAACCCCCAACTACTAACCACTAACCCCCAACTACTAACCCCCAACTACTAACTACTAACCACAATTAGCAGGAGTTAAAGACCATTGAAACTTGTGACAGAGGCAGCTGTTGTCGAAAAAATTCGCAAAATGAAACAGCGAGTCAAATGGCAAGATCCTGTCATTGTTGAACGGGGAATTGACCAAACTCGGCTTGTTATAGAAGATGAACAATCTAACAATCCAGAGTTCTCATTTTTGGTTGTTGGTGATAGTGGCGCGGGACCTCATTGGGGGTACAATCCTCAAAGACAAGTTGCTGAACTCATGTTGCCACACCACCAGGAATGCCGTTTCATGCTGCATACGGGTGATGTGATTTACCTGGTGGGGTCAAGCGAGTTTTATCTAGACAACTTTATAAAGCCTTATCGTGAATTTCTTATGGGGGGAGAAAATCCAGAACGGATAGCTTACGATCGCATGGTATTTCAACTGCCAATTCTACCCGTTCCTGGAAACCATGATTATTACGAATTGCCCCTACTATTTGGTTTGATATCTTTAACAACACTACCGCTGCGACGATTGTTGGGTTCGGGTTTGGACTTGGATGTGGGCTGGCGTGGTTCGGGACATGGTGACGTCTATGCACGGGCGTTTCTGGATTATTTAAAAGGGATAATGTTCCCAGGGGAGTTAATTCATCACGTTGATAAACATTATGTTGCAAAGACAAACACAGGGCGCTGTTTGCTGTATCAACCAGGGCTTTTCACCCGCTTACCCAATCGTTACTATACTTTTCGTTACGGTGGTATTGACTTTTTTGCACTGGATTCCAATACGTTTAACAACCCACTTCCCCTTCCTGCAACTAAGGAAGGTGATGCTTTTCGCAGGGAATTAGAAGTGCGCCGCCAGAACCTAGAACAGGAAAAGATGCGGATAATGGACACTTCTCCAAAATTTTCTGCCGGTGATGCAAATCAAACTGAAGAAATGGATGATGCGCGAACTCAGGTATCGCAGATAGAGGAAATAATTGTCGATATTGATAAGCAGCTTGCCACCCCGGAAGAAACAACAGATATTGAGCAACTAGAATGGCTCAAGCAGAAACTGATCGAATCTTGGAATTGTTCGGATGTTCGAGGAAGAGTGATTTATTTTCACCATCCGCCTTACGTAACTGAGGCGACAAAATGGCAACAGGCGCAAACTTTAGCAGTTCGCGGTCGCCTGCGGGATGTGCTGAGTGCAGTTTCTCAGGTAGTAGGTTCCAAGACTGGCGGTCGTCCCTTGGTTGATTTGGTCTTAAACGGTCATGCCCACTGCTTGGAACATCTTGAAACAGTGGACAAAGAAAGTGCTGATTTCGGTATTCATTGGATTGTCTGTGGTGGCAGTGGGTATAGTTTGCGACGCCAGCGACCTGAAGGACCGGATTTATTGGAGATTTTTACAGATGCAAATAGAAAACAACAGAGGTTGATAGCGCGATCGCATTTGTATATTGGTCGTAACGGTCAGGGTTCTCAAAAGCGAAGACCTTACTCGTGCTTGCGTATTGATGTTAAAGATGGGTGTCCTCCCAAGTACATTGTCCGCACTTTTGTTGCTGAATGGTATCAACGGCAATGGCATAACTATGAGATGCAACCCTTTGTTATTTAAAGATGAAAAAGACGCGCCATGGCGCGTCTCTACAATAGTTATGAGGCGTTAGGAAACGTCTCACTTTTTATGTTAATCGTCGCGATCTCCGTTTCTTGGCTGTTCTGGTGTTGTTGGATGTTCTATAGCTTCTAAAACAGAAGGTGGCTTAATAACATTTGGGGCAGTTTGCGGCAAGGTAGGAGATGGTGCAGCATCTGGATATTGGTTTGGACTGAAGTATCTTTGTAACTCTGGTTTGTCTGGTTGTGGAGCAATTTTCTGGGGTAAGGTTGTCTTAGATTTTGGCGCTGTCTCGGGTTGTTGTTCTAGCTTGGTTTCTGGTTGAGGTGCAACTAGTTCTGTAGCAGGAGACTCAATCACAATTTCTGGCAGAGTCGGAGGTAAACCAGGGCTTGGTTCAGCTGTCACTTGAGGAGATGGTGTCCTGCTTGGGCGACGATTAAAGTAATCACGGAACCCTCGCTTTTTTTCTACCTGGGGAGAAATTCCTTCGGGCACAAGAGTGGGTTGTACTGCTGGGGTTTCGGGTTGAGTGAGTGTTTCCGGTACGGGAGTGGGTTGTACTGCTGGGGTTTCGGGTTGAGTGAGTGTTTCCGGTACGGGAGTGGGTTGTACTGCTGGGGTTTCTTGTTGCTTTGGTTCTACCGGAACTTCTGGTTGCGGAGATTCAATGGTTTTTGGCGTCGGTTCAGCAGTTGTCTCTGGTGTTGGAGTATTACCTGCACCACGGCGGAAACGATTAAAGAAGCCACTTGATTTCGTTTTCTCTGGTTCCACCTGGGGTACTGGCTGAGGTTCGGTTTCAGATGTTGTTTCTGTAACAGTAGGAGTTGACCTTGGGGGAGGTGCTGATTCGGTTTCAGTGGCTGGCTGTTTTTGTTCTTGAGGTTGTGTTTCTGGTGTTGTTTCAACAGTTGGTGTTGGAGTTTGGGCTGGTGTGGGTTCAACCGCAGGAACCGAAGCAGGGTAGTTGGGATCTACAATGCTGCGGACTTGGTCGGCTGAAAGTTCCCCGCGAACAATTCTAGAAAGGGTATCCTGACCTTTTGGTTCATAGGTAATCAACCGAACCGTACTGTTAAAGACGTTTTTCACAGGATTGCCCTGTTCATCCAAAAATTCCAGTTCTACCCAGTTTTGACCTGGCTTGAAACCCTTAAGGTAAACTGACTGCCACTTGTCTAAAACAAAGCTTTCGCCGTTGATGGTGCAGCGAATACGCCAATCTGCAATTTCATCATTGGGATTTTCTGTTGCCACTAGGTGCAGAGGGGCATTAGTTAAGTAAAAATCTAGCAGTATGGGTTCTGCTCCGTAGCTACCTTTGGGACGACTGTATGTTAACAGTGGTAGTTTGGGATCGGGGTTATTCTCTTCTGTTTTTGTAAAGATATGGAATGTTGATTGAGCATAAGCACCTTCATTTTTAAAGCTTTCATGCCAGGGACGGGAAGCAAAGACACGCAAGGTGTGAGTTCCTGGGGACAAGTCTGGCAATACTAAGGGCTTGTCTGCGTCGTAAACCGCTATGTACGGTTCGTTATCGAGAATAACGTGCAAGTGGGGACCGAGATCCCATTTTGAATCTTTAAATATAGGTAAGTCTTTGACCTGAAAGCGGACTGTGACTGTGTTGTCTTGAAAAATTTCCTCTGGTTTGGGAGCCACTATTGTTACTTGTGGCTGATAAACTTCCAGGGCTTGTCGCAGTTCTTGGATTGTTGCTGGTGGGGAAACTTCTGTTATTTGCCGCGAAAGTGGAACATTGTCTTGCAAGCTACGAGATGGTTCTTGGCTGACTGCTTTCTCACCGTTGCCACAGCTGGTCAGACTCAATACCAGCACTACTGCCATGAACCACCTGAAGAAAGCAATTGCCGTCCTGTGCCACAAGTTCATGTGTTTATACCAAATAATACTTAAAAACAACTGACAGTTTAGTTTGGCTCAACCTGTCCACAGGTCACTATAGCCCAAAAGTGCGACGTTCCTTAACATCCTCAGGCATAGCTTGGTCAAATTATGATTTTATGTTCACATATCTCAGCATAGCAAATTCATAGTAATAATTTATACAGATTTATTTTTAATAAGAATTTAATGATTTATGCGTCTGCAGCTAACTATATACATACAACTCAAAATAGCCACAACAGGAAAGGTGCTTTTTTCATCTTTTTATGCTAGGAGTATAAATTTTGCGAATTGTGTCCCTTTGTAAAATAAATGAAGAAACTATTGACTTTTTGCTCAAGATTTTGAAGGTCAAAAGCAGATTAGACAATTGGTTCGGCGATTTTGAATTATTGTTAACATCTCTCTAACAAGGTAGGAGTTAAGCATTTATAATTCAACGAGAAACCAATGTTCCACAGACAGTCTTCATCGCTACTCCAAAAAATTTTTGGAAAAGCGGTAGCTTTTTTAGAGCTAAAAAGATATCTTATGGAACTGATAATTCCTCAATCCTGTTAAGAGAGGAGGTCGAATGACGATTAGTCCTCCAGAGCGAGAGGAAAAAAAGGCAAGAGTCATAGTCGATAACGATCCGGTTCCAACCTCATTTGAACTGTGGGCAAAACCAGGACATTTCGACAGAACTCTAGCCAAAGGTCCAAAAACCACAACCTGGATTTGGAACCTACATGCGCTCGCCCATGACTTTGATACACATACAAGCGATTTAGAAGACATATCCCGCAAAATCTTCGCAGCACACTTTGGTCACTTGGCCGTAGTGACACTCTGGCTGAGCGGGATGATTTTTCACGGCGCTCGTTTTTCAAACTATGAAGCTTGGCTGAGCGACCCCCTCAATATCAAGCTATTTTTCATCCTTTATCCTTTATCCTTCATCCTTATACAGGGCGATTAGTTTCGATCGCAATCAATCTACTTTCTATAAAAGAAAACGAGGTACTATGCTTTTATCAACTTTTGAACTTCTTGTTAAACCACAATTACCCTCAAATATACCTAGTGTACCAGATACTCTTAGCCGTACAGTTATTCAAGGTTACTTTTTAACTATTGCCAATACCAACAACTCAGATATAGTAGTAACCCTTGTATTTACAGCCATCTCACCAGAGTTAAACCTAGATAGAACAGTTACTTTTGTAGATGTGGCTGGAAACAATGTTGAGGCTGATATAACTCCATTACCAGGCGCGGGGAAAAGAATCTTTACGATAAATATTGGTGCTAATGATACGATTTTATTTATCCTACAACCTGACATCACAAAGAATGCAGAACTAGTCAATAAAAACTTTGAAGTTCGCGGCTACGTGGAAGTATTTGTATCCGCACCTCCACGTTTTTCAGAGGTTACTCTTTTAATAACTCCCGAACACCGAGGCACATTCTTTAAAGATCTCAACACTCAAACACCTCAGTTGGATCAAATTGCCTATGGTATTCCTAGCGCAACTGGAAGCTCTCTGTTTAAGCTACAGCCCAGTAGCCCAGTACCTACACCCGGTAGAACATATGTTGTGAGAAGAGGTGATTTTCTCTTTTCAATTGCTGAAAGAGCTTACGGAGATGGCAATAGATTCTCAGTCATTTGCGAGGCTAATAGGGAAGTCATTGGACCCGACTGTAATGCTATCGTACCCGGACAAGTACTCTTTATCCCAGCCCTGTAAGAGAAGATTACCTAAAGACGTAGATTGAGGTAGGAGGGCTACGCCACAAATTGGCTGCTGTGCGATACAGCCCTACCTACAAAAATCGGTAATTTTCTGGCGGGAAGGTCGTACTCCCTTTTTGTCGTATTTTTGTACTATAATGACTCTCCTGTAACAGTTGCGTAAGACCTATTGTCACACCCAGTCAGCAAACAGACCTGCACAAAAGTTAGCTAAGGTATTTGACGAGTTTAAGTTAGTTACAATATAATTAATAGAGTTTACGTTAGTGTAAAAGCCAGAGAATTCATTAACTCGGCTAAACGAATAAACCTTCTAAGTAGCTAAAATATGCAGAAAAGTGGTACCAATAAATTCTTAAGAATTAATTTGTATGACACTTTTTTCTGGTATATTCGCTAAAAAAAACTCACTGCATTATCAAGTTTCTTGGGTGGGAGCAAGTGCCGTTTATAACGCACTCGCCTGTATTCCAGTAACTTAAGTCAGTGAAGTAGTTGGTTTCTGAGCGAAGAAATCCCTAGTTATAATGTTTAATTGGGGGAGGACGCTTCTAATACCAAAGATAACAACTCTATTAGCCCTTATTCTAAGTGCAGCCGCCTGTGTTCAAAAAAATAAGCCGCTCTACTGAAGCAGGGAAGCAAGCTCTGGCAAATTTGTTACGCCGTGAGCGTAAAGCTAATTTGTTAACAATAACAGATGCTCAGGTTAAATTAAGAGAAAAGGGATTTAAATGCAGTTGGTCAGCCATTCAGGAGTTGGAAAGACCGCGTCAGGGACAACGACTAGACTGGGAATTGATCAATGCAATTGCTGTTTACTTGGGTTACCCACGAGATTCCAAGGGGAATAGGTATACAATTAGACGACTCATGCTATTGGCAGCTAAGCTAGAGGAAGATAATCAGAGCGAAACTGAACCTCAATCCCTCGCTCGCCCATCTACGATCGCACGGCGCAGTACCGAGACTGGAATAATTAAGCTGAGCAAATTATTCCGCTATGGACGAGGTGAACATTCGTTACACTTTGTTCACAACCAGTTAAAGGAACGAGGTTTCCAGACATCTTACTATTCCCTGGAGAAAATTCAGTATGAATTGTCTAAAATAGACTGGGAGCTTGTGAATGCGATCGCTGAATTAGGTTTTTTCCCCTGTAAAACTGAGGAATTGATGTTAATTGCTGCTGAGGTGAGTAGCCCAACTCTCCTGACAGAACATTTGTCTAACACTGCTCGGGAATTCACCCCTCATGCCAAAAGTTTCAGTCCCACAGCTAAAATAAAATCTTCACTCGCAAACATGAGTGAACAAGAGGCTGTGATGAAACAAGAAGGAGCTTACAGGCTAACAGCTCGTGACTCTGTTCGCCTAGCCAAACATCTGACATTGTCAGCGACTCTTCAAACTGGAATTGTTAAGATTTGTGGAGAAGTACTTTCGAGATGGCTCGTTGAAACGACAGGAATCAAAATTGCTCTAGCAAGGAAGTTGCAACGCGGAGATGAAGAAGGGCTAAAAATTTTCATAGAAGATTTAGATGCCATTGCTCGTAAACTTTTCTTAGTTTACTATTGGCATGACAATACACCAGAACTAAATTCCTTACAAAAATATGTAAGTTTTGAAGATTACCTTATGGATTTACAGAGAGATAATGAACATAATTTAATAACTCACTTGCAGAATAAGTTCTAGTCATAAAGCCGCGAGACAATCGTTGGTCTATTATGTCCTACATTTATAATCCTTGCCCGCGAAATTTTATCTCTTAATAATTTGCCATCGCAATCATATAACTTTAACAAATGTTCAGCCTGCCCTTCTTGCTTCAATTTTAGGTACCATTCATCCATTAAAGCAGGTTCTACACAATGCTCGTATGTAGAAACTCCGCCACTAAAGCCAAAAAATTCAAACCCAATCTGATTTTGAAAAAGAATCATTGTGGAATGAAGATCTATAAATCCTATGATTGTTTCTTCTTCATCTGCTGCCCACTTCAAAGCCTTCATTTCTGCCACAGACCTACAGTGTAAGGGATCGCTGAAAGTCGGAGAAACATCATATTCAAATCTTTGGTCGCAAGCGATAAGACGGTATTTATACCCTTTTGTATACTTCTGTTCTATTTCAAAAATCTCGATGGCTGGCAGTTTTAAATTGGCGGTGTTCTCAATTTCTAGCTGCATAGGTTAAAATCTTGATATTAAAAAAAACACTTCAAAATTTTGCTAACCTTAACTGGCTCCGCAATCGTGATTGTTGTAAGTGTTAATTTTAGGAAACTACCCTAAACCCAAAATAACACAAAAGAACTGCTCCTCTCGTGGTGCGCCCGGTCACCTTTTTCCCCCACCCATCAACAAACCAATCTCCTCCACCGTTGCCGTTCTTGCATCCAAAATATTGACAAACTCACCTCCGTACATAACCGCAATGCGATCGCTCATTGCCATCACTGCCTCCAACTCAGTAGAAATGTACAAAATAGCAGCACCGCGATCGCGTTCTGCCAATAACCGTTGCTGAACTGCTTCCGTTGCTCCCACATCCAGCCCCCTTGTTGGTTGCATAGCTACAATTAACATTGGTTCCCGTGCCAGTTCCCGTGCGAGCACCACTTTTTGTTGATTCCCCCCTGAAAGCTGACTGACTTTGACTGCTTCGCTTGTCCCCCGAATATCAAACTCTTGCATAGCAGCTAAGGCATGGTTCTTTATCGCTTTCCCCTGCAACAAAAAGCGACGGCAAAAGGGCAATTTCTTAAAAGCCTTCAAAATGAGATTTTCGGCAATATTAAACTGCAACACCAAACCCATTTTCTGCCTATCTTCCGGGATGTAACCCAACGAGGCTAAGGGTTGCCTCTGGGATAGAGGGCTAGGGGAGTTCTGAAACAACTGAATTTTTCCTTGCTTGAGTATTTGCACTGTTGCGATCGCATCAGCTAATTCTCGCTGTCCATTGCCATCTACACCTGCAATTCCCAAAATTTCTCCTGCCCTCAGTTCAAAAGAGACATCTCGAACAGCAGTCACACCTCGGTCATCCACAACTTGCAACCCTTGCACTGACAAAACAACATTCCCCGGTGTTGCAGGAGATTTATTTAACTCCAGGATAACCTCACGCCCAACCATCAATTCGGCTAACTTTTGGGGTGTTGTTTCTGGGATAGTTGTATTTGCTACTACTTTTCCCCGACGCAGCACCGTTACCGTGTCGCACAAACTCATCACCTCATCAAGCTTGTGACTGATAAAAAGAATCGTGTGCCCACCCTTTCGTGCAAGCTGTTGCAAAATAGCAATCAAAGAGTCCACTTCCGGGGGTGTAAGCACTGCCGTTGGTTCATCAAGAATCAACAACTTAGCTTGACGGTAAAGAACTTTGAGAATTTCTACCCGTTGCTGCACCCCCACTGGTAAACTTCCCACTTTAGCTGCCGGGTTAACATCTAGCCCGTATGCTTGGGATAAAGCAGCAATTTCCTGTTGTTTCTGACGCAGATTTAAACGCCAGTTCTTTGATGTTCCCAAAATGATATTTTCCGTCACGGTTAATTGGGGTACTAGCATGAAATGTTGGTGAATCATACCAATCCCGAGTTTAATCGCTGTACTGGAAGAGGTAATTTTGACGGGTTTTCCTTGCAAATAGATGTGACCGGCATCAGGCTGATAAAGCCCGCTAATAATATTCATTAACGTCGTCTTCCCCGCGCCATTTTCACCCAAGATGGCGTGAATTTCCCCAGGCTCAACGTTAAAACTGATATTTTCATTGGCAATGAATGTGCCAAAACGTTTGGTAATGCCTTCTAAGCGTAGATATGACATTATGCTCCATTTTACTAGGATGACACAAATTAAAGTTTACTCATGAGTGATGTTCTTAGTGTTTTGTCATCTGTCATTGGTAGAATTTTGCAAAAGTTACATTTTGTAACAAAATTTTATTGATATAAGGTTAATTGCCTGAATCATCAGGAATTTTTGAAACCAGGATATTCCCCATCTTATTTTGACAAGCATATTGTTGCCATACACTTTTACCATAATCTGGTTATTCTCTACAAAGGAAATAACGATGAGGAGAGCCCTATTATGGAAAATAACACACTGTCCCCCGCCACATTAAAAGCGTGGGGTATACAGTCAATAGACGAGTTGGGGCTAGAAGAGTTAACTAATAACGGTGAATCAACAAACTAAGGGGAATTTAGGGGGGTAAATCCGACTTGTACTCCACCACAGTAATTGGTACGGGGAAGGTGCCATTAGGTGGGTGGGGTATTTTTTCCATAAATGTTTCACCGGACACGATATTTAAGGTGACTGGTGTGTAAATATACGAAAAATTACATAATATAAGTATTTATCAGTAATTCAAATATCAGTATTGCTACCCAAGTCAGTATAAAAATTTTGCACCATAATTCTAGATGCTTGCTTCTCTCTTGCATCGATTCCTTATATTGAATAAGGAGTTGGAGAGATACATATTTCTTTAATCCTTAGTTATGGTATTGACAAATCGATCCAATGATTAAAACCAAAAAATATATTTTAAAACATCAACATCTATTTTAAATCATAACTTTACTGAACTACAAAATTAAGTGGCAATGAATTCACTTGCCTTGCTCGGGCTAATAGCTAAACGCTATTGGTCTTAGATGCTGGCGAGCGAAGATATTTACGTTTTTCAAGCCCTTCATCATGTAAAAAGTAAGAGTAATTTTTATGTTTGTAGAGATATTAACAAATTCTATAGGAGAACTAGCAGCACTCGCTGCGGCTTCAATTTGGGCAGGTACTTCAATCATTGATAATCTTTTAGGAGAAAAGATTTCACCCAGACACATGGTTTTCTTCAAGGGGGCAACAGGAATTGTGTTAACAGCCTTGGCTTTACTTTGGCAAGGCGTAGGGTTTCCAACCTTAAGCCCTGTCAATTTAGGATTCCTGTTACTCAGTGGTGTCATAGGAATTAGTTTTAGTGATACATGTTATTTCCAAGCCCTTTACTGTCTGGGTGCTAGGCGGACTTTGCTCCTACTGACATTAACCTCTCCTTGTTCTGCCTTACTGGCATTTACCTTTCTACAGGAAAACCTCAGTCTCATTAACTGGATGGGAATGGGAGTGACAATTTTTGGGGTAGCTTGGGTCATAGGTGAACGAAGTTCTGAAGAGTGTAACAGCAAACAATCGCTGCAATTGAAAAAAGGAGCTATTTACGGTCTTTTAGCAGCTATGGGACAAGCTGCAGCCGCCGTCTTGTGTAGGGCTGCTTTGACCCAAAGTAGTCTCAATCCTTTATGGAGTACCTTGCTGCGACTGAGTGCAGGAGTGATTGCCTTGCTACTGTGGCATACTCTTCAAACAAGAAAGCAATCCCCTGGTAAACAACAGCAAAAGCAATTTGGTGGATTATCTCTGGATACTCTGGTTAGAGTTGCTGTAAGTGCTTTTTTCGCCACCTTCTTAGGTATCTGGTTGCAACAAACTGCCTTCAAATATGCAGCTACTGGAGTGGTTCAAGCTCTCAGTGCAACGAGCCCCGTTTTCATTCTGCCAATTGCTATGTGGATGGGTGAGAAAGTCAGTTTTCGCGCTATTCAAGGCGTTCTTATAGCCTTTGCGGGTATAGGGCTATTGTTGGGTCTCGTTTGACCAATCGGTAAAAATCAAGTTTTTCGTTTTCCGGAATTGGAGTGTCATCTGTGGTAGTAACTATCAGATAAGCAACCTATACCGAATCTCTATAACACTTATATAACAAACAGAAGGGGATATACCCCAATCAAAAGCCCGGTTAACATGACCGGGTTTTTGATTGTTTTCAATACAGTAGGTTGGGTTGAGGAACGAAACCCAACAAATGTAAGATTGCGGGCAAATTGAAAAAAGAATGCAACACATTAATAATACCCCTCCCTAAGCCTCCCCTTATCAAGGGCAGGGTACCCGATAGGGCGGGTGGGGTTATCTGGAGCAAACATTTTTTGAATTGATATGAGCTTTCGTTCCTCTGTATAAGTCTATGTCCAATAAAGAATTTGAGCTTTTGGAAAGCGGCGTTGAATCTCATTTTCAAAATAGCGCCGTAATGCCTTCATCGCGTCAGCTTCATAAACATACTTCGTTCCACCAAACTTATTTCGCTTAACGCTGCGTTTCTCCTCGTCCATATCTAGCTTTGATTGGGGATACCAAGTTTGCAAGACCTCCTTCGACCCCGGTGTAAAGCGGTGCGAGATAAGTTCAAAAGTCAGGTCGCAATCAAAATCTAGGGCTTCGCTTATCTGGTCAAAGAGGCGATCGTAAGAAGACTGCCAATCATCTAGAAGCATAATAGGCGCAATGACCAAACCAACAGGATAGCCACCGCCTCCGCGTTCTGGTGGTAATGCTAACCGTCGCAATGCCATAAGCCGCGATGATACTGATGCAGTACCTCCCTCGAAACGACCTGAAACAGGAGCTGCATTTACGCTCATCCGGAAGCGGGTATGACCGTTGTGTGGTATTTCAAGGAGCTTATCTACTGCATCAAACTTGGACACGCAACGCAGATATGCATCATCGCGAGTGCCAAAGTAGCGGATGCATTCGGCAAGGCTTCCGGTAAGATGTTCGATACCTAAAGGATCGGTGTAACAGCTGACCTCATAACTTGTTGCCTTTCCTGGTTGCTCGTATGCTGCCAAGTTCTCCAAGATTTGAGGTAAATTGGCAAACACCCGGATAACTGGTGGACCTTGCAAGCTTCCTGCTAGGTAGCAGTATTGGCAGTGGGCTGGACAACCTTCTGCAATGTGGAATTGCCAATCCGCTGATGGTGGGATAGGGCTAAGTTTTAAGGAACTGGGTGGAGCAGTCACAACTGCAAGGGTACGCTTGGCTATGCTATAAGTCTCACGCTCTGTTTCACCGCGCAAACCTGTGAGGCGATTTCGCGGTAATTCTTCGATGGGTAGGTTGTAGGATTGCACTCGCTGGAGAATTTGCTGTCCCCACGGTTCATCCAGGGCGGCTGGTGTAAACAACACCCGCTCTGGCATCCATAATTTCGGTTCTCGCAAGGAATGTTGTTTCGGTGTTAAAGCAGTGTTTGCAATCATTTGAATTAGGGATTAGGGATTAGGGAAAAAAGATATGGACTGTTGGTGTGGATGAATGAAGGGATTTGAATAACAGTTGTCTTTAGTGCATACTCCTATTATAAAATTTGAACGATTCACCGGGTTTTTACACTTAGTACGGGTTATACCCCATTAAGTGGAGTGGTTTTCTGTTGTTTGTCGATCGCAATTGTGGTTTTCGATTACCTAATTGACTGGACGCTCCTGAGAGTCCTGCGATCGCTTTAGAATATCGAAACCTGTATCACCAAAAATTTTTCTTTTAAGTGCGTAAAACCTTGAGGAACCTCTGATAAGTCCTCAGTGGGTTCAAAATGAGAACTTCCATATTTTTAGTCAAAATAAATACACAAGTTTGGGAGAGATGACAATGGGTAGTATCTGCGCCACTAGAAAAACTTGGATGAAAAAAATTACCCGTCTACTACCACTTTTTTTAGGTGTGAGTGTAATTAATACGGCAGGAATTTGTTTATCAACCACCCAAAAAGCAGAAGCGATCGCAGGCGCAGATTGGGTAGGAACATGGACTTGCAATAATGACGGTCACCCTCCAGTACAAGTCAGGTTCTGGCTGCATTATGGTTCAGTCATAGGGCAAATAGGTGATGATTATTGGGCCGTTATAGAAAGAAGTTACGCTCCTTCTATCGATCCTCCTACCGATCGCAAAGATCACGTACTGCCTCTATCTGTTAACAGCAATCAAACCCAGTGGTTTTTAGCCATGCATACATGGAACCAACGCTATGCTAGTGGCTTTTCAAAATGGAATGGCAATGTTTATGGGATGACCTGCATTCGCCAATAGCTGTCAGGGCGAACGGTTGTTCGCCCAGGCAAGGGTTGTTCGCCCCTACTTTATTTACCTGAAAAATGGTGTATGAATAAACAATTATGAATATAAAAACGGGCGTCTCGCCCGTACCACAAGAAAATCAAAATGCACAGAATGAAAGTAGATGCATCTTTGTATACACTGACGAAAATAAGGCGACCATTGTAAAAAAGCTTGCAGTATCAGCCTGTTACTTTCATCCTTTAGCCTTCATACTTCAGCCTTTCACTACGCTGTTCCTTTTTTTACACAACGGGTATCTTTACCACCCTCCTGACATTTTTCAAAAGTGATTTTTTTAGCAACAATTTCTTGTTGTGTATTTAATGCTCTTTGTTGGAGTGGTTTGGGAACCATCGTGCCAAACTTTCCCAAACTCAAAATATCTGGTTGTTCTAAACCAATTGTGTAAATTTGACCTTTAAGTTGTTCTTGTTTTGCAAGTTGTGCTAAAAAAGCTATAGCTAAATCAATCCGTTTAACAGCACTTGTTAAAACTGATTTGGGTGCAATATCTAATTGGTCTAGGGTGTTCCCAAAAGCATAAACTCCTTTTTCACTAGCAGTTTGCAAAACAGCAGAGGAAGCATTATCCAACCATTGGTAGATAACATCAGCACCAGCAGAAACGATCGCTACTGTAGCTTCTTTTGCCTTAGCAACATCATTCCAATCCCCCGTGAATGTAGAGCTAATTTGGATATCGGGCTTGACAGATTTTGCCCCTAGCTCAAAACCGCGCAATTCTTGCTGAGTCGCTTCAAATTCTTGTCCCGCAATATAAGCTAACTTATTAGATTTGGTCATAGATGCACCGATAATTCCGCAAAGGTAGCTAGCTTGCAGGTGGTCTATTCGCAAAGCAGCTATATTGGAACCACTGACAGCACCATTAACACCAACAAAGAAGGTTTTGGGAAACTTGGGTGCAACCTGTTGAATCGCAGCATCAAATTGACCGCCGTGAGCGATGACGAGGTTATAACCCCGACGCCCAAAATCGGTCAGTGCTTCTGTTTGGTCGGCTTGTGCAACTTGTTCAATATATGAGGTTTCCACACCCAGCTTTTGTTTTGCCAGCTGTACGCCTTCGTAACCAGATTGATTCCAAGCTCTATCGGTGATAACTCCAGGGAGGGCGAGCGCTATCCTGAACCCTTTATTACCTTCTGTGGCTGTGGGATTATTAGTGCAAGCTTTCAACAATAAACTGGTGCTTAAGGTAGCTGAACCGTATAAGAGAAATTGACGCCTGTTGAAGTTTTCTATCATAGACCATCTTATATAGGTATGATTATTTTTTCATAAATATTTTGCAGCATCGTACATTCTCTTGGTAGAGACGTAGTATTTTAAGTCTCTACAATTTTTCTGCTTTCATTGTTGTAAAATAATTGTGTGCAACAAGCAGACGGTATATGAGTACATCAAAGACGGTGCAACAATTGCGGGCTGAATGGATAACTCCTGAGAATTTCAGCCGATACGGACAGGTGATTGTTCCCAGTCATGACGGTAAACACTTCGATACAGAAGATGCTCAATTAGTACTTGACAAAGGAACTCCTCGCTTTTATATTATGCGGTTGCACCGTAGGGGGAGGAATTTCCACAAGATTACCCGTCACGTACAATGCACTCAATGTCTGGGTTCTCTAGAAGGCAAAGATTGGTTGATGGCAGTTTGTCCTCCCAAAAATGATGTGAATGAACCGCTGTTAGAGGAGATTGCAGCCTTCCGCATTCCTGGTAATTGCTTTATTAAGCTAGAAGTAGGAACTTGGCACGCCGGACCATACTTCGAGCATGAGGTTGTAGATTTTTACAATTTAGAGTTGAGCGATACAAACGTTGTAGACCACTTCACTCACGATTTTCTCAAGAGTCACAATCTGGAGTTTGAATTTGATATTTTGTAGTTGAAGTTGGGCATTACCACTTAGACGTGTTACCACATTCTCAATCACTAGTTGAGAAAGTCCAATAACGAAAGCAGTGTAGCAATTGAGTTCTGTAAAACGTCTAAGTACTGGTCTTTAAAGGTTATAGCCCTCCCCCTGCAGCAAGCAATCGCTTGCTGTACTTTCACAATTTTTCAAAAAACTCTCAACAAAATATTAAGTTTTGTAATTGTTAAAGAAATTCTATTTTTACAACTTATACTAAGTGTTTGTAACAATGAGCTTAA
Organism: Scytonema sp. NUACC21; assembly: GCF_054684315.1. Taxonomy (NCBI): domain Bacteria; kingdom Bacillati; phylum Cyanobacteriota; class Cyanophyceae; order Nostocales; family Scytonemataceae; genus Scytonema; species Scytonema sp. NUACC21. The sequence goes on from NZ_BAAFZH010000104.1 coordinate 124,556, forward strand.
TAATTCGAGTAGAAATGGATTGCTAAGCTAAGCTGATAATGAGAACTAAAGGGTGTATTTGAGAATGGCTCATTCACTAGGATTAAAGATTCACAAAAGCCAAAAGAAATTGGAAAAATGCCTCAAGGTACAAAGGTTGCGAAATGCGATCGTAAAAGATGCCCCCTATGTTAGAATTTCAACCAATATCCTGACCTAGGATGTAAAAAATGAAAATCCAAAATCTTGAAGTCAACCAAAAACCTACAGTTTCAGAGAATAACAAAGCTGATATTGAAGGGGAAAGACGTATCGAGTCAAAGTCGGCTGCAGAGATTCAAGCCTGGATAGTTTCTTATCTAGCCGCACAGATGGAAATTGACCCGGATGAAGTCGAGGTCACAATTCCCTTCGACAGCTATGGTATCGATTCCTTGGCAACAGTAGGTATGAGCGACGATCTGCAAGGTTGGCTGGGAAGAAAGCTTAAGCCAACCCTACTGTACGATTACCCAACTGTTGAGGCTTTGTCCCAACATTTGGCAGAAACATTCAAATCCTAAGTAAGTCGGTTAGCCTTTAAAAATCAATTTAACGAAATGTAAAATCAACAAACATCCTAGTACAGTTCGGCGTAAATAAACCGACCATTATCTATAAGAAACTGAAAAAGTGTAGGTGGAACGCGGACAAGCGGGTGCTAAGTTTTGGCGAAACGTGATTCCGTGCATGTTAGGGAAGCTGCTCCGTTAGGAGGCTCGCTTTCGACGTTTAATTAAGATTTGGAATGAGTTCGGTTATCGCGGTAAGGATTTCACACACTGGGTTATTGAGATTTGTAGTTGGTTTTGGAGTGTTGTGAGACGCCGCGAGGAGCACAAAGGGTTGTATTAAAACAAAACCTTGGCTTTTTGAAAGGAAGTTTGACAGGGTAAATTGATGAGCCAGTGCGTTGCGGGAGTCCCCTCCGTTGTAGCGATTGGCAAATCTGAAGAGTGTCGCAGATTGAGCAAAGACTATGAGGTTCTACCTGAGACAACAGAGGCGTTTATTTATGTTGCAATGATTCGTTTGATGCTCAAGTAACTTCCGCGATCGAAATCACTTGTCCATAACTTTTCAGACATCCTTTAAGGAGATCCTGATGAGCGAGCCCGCTAAATTACCAGAGTCAACAAATCAATTTTCCACCTTACTCCAAGAAAACATAAAGAAGCATATCAAACTGACAGAAATCAACTATCAGCGAAACTCGAATTCAGAATACACTGAAAGAATAGAAGAGCTAGACAAGAACTTTGATTACAGTAGCAACAACAATAATTATTGGGGTCCTCCCGAGCTTTCAACTCTGTACGGCACCCCACTCTACGAAGAGGCTTCCTCTTCCCAAAGAATAGCACTCAATCACCTTTATTGGACGGCACAATATAGTCATACTGCTGCTAGCGAAAGTAATACAGTGCTTGGCAATCAAGTAACGGCTGGTGTTTTTTCTAACTTGGGTGGCTGCGAAACGCTTTGTCAAGAGCTAGAATTGGAAACCAATCAGGAATTTTGCCACATACACGCCTTTCAAAGTATTGGTTACAAGACAAAGGTAGCTTTACTAGGTAAGAAAGCATTGAACGCTCCCTTGCTTGGCAAGTCGTATAAATTGGCAAGAGATGGTAGTATAAGACGATTAACACCTCAACCTCTACTAAAGTTCTTCAACTTCAATTGGGAGACAGCATCTTCTAAGGCGTTCCAAGACCGTGCCTTTCGCTTTCTAACTACAACAATGCATAAAAGCCAAGGAAGCTACTATTCGAGTTATTTGAAGGATTTACAGAAGATAGACAAAAAATGCATTCCAGCTATGAGTGGTGGTCTTGCTGGACTAGTAGCAGAAGAACCTTTACAAAAGTTTTTCATCTTAAACTGGGGGAGTTCGCCTTTTTTAGCGTCGCAGTACTATGCAATCCGGATAATTGCAAATATATCTTTGAAAAACTATGAATATCTCTATTACAAGCACTTCAAACAGTTAGAAAAGGAGAGTGGGTTTATCCCAGTTCCAACAGCAGTCTCCTATTACCATTTACTAGATGAGTCTTTCCATACTACGACTTCTAGACTGATCGCACAAGATTTGTACAAAGACTTTTCAAAGCCAACAGCATACGAAAAATTTCTAGCTAATCTCACTGTATACATGGCGCAAATTAAGGTTTTAAGTGGGCTTTCGGGAGGTTTAGTTAGTGTATTCCGAGATGACGCCTATTTCATGCTCTCTTTTTACAGACTGTTGCAGTCTCCTCTATTTGATATGTCTGCTTCAGAAGCACTTGAGTGGATGCACAGGTGCTTGTGTCACGAACACCAAGGTTTTCATGTAAATCTCAACTTTCATCGAACCCTGTTGTCAGCACTACGTCGATTTTTCGATCCCATTGACTACCTGTGGCCTGTCAATCGTGAAATGCGCCTGATGAGTGCAGGCAGCTCTATTAGTAAGGCTATTCAAAGTAACGTTAAGGCATTTAAACAATTCTCAAGGTCTGTGACTCAGAACTAGTAGGCAGCGTGCAATCAGTCCTTGGTTATTTGTATAACCAAGAATAAATGACAAATTACAATGAGAGGCTTTGAAGTGGAACCCATAGCAATTATTGGTATTGGCTGTCGTTTTCCAGGAGCAAACGATCCCGAATCATTCTGGGATCTGTTGCGTAACGGTGTAAATGCAGTTACTGAGGTTCCAAAACCGCGATGGGATCTGGAAACCTTCTACGACCCAAAGCCAGCAATACCAGGAAAAATGAACACCCGATGGGGTGGTTTTCTGGAGCAGGTAGTTGAGTTCGATCCAGGCTTCTTTAGGATTTCCCCTCGGGAAGCAAAGCAAATCGATCCCCAGCAAAGACTAGTTTTGGAGGTGAGTTGGGAAGCTCTAGAAAATGCAGGAATAGTACCGGACAAGCTAGCAGGCAGTCAGACGGGTGTTTTTATTGCCATTGGAAACCAAGACTATACCAGCTTGCAATTAAGGGATTTAACTTGCATAAACGCTTACACTGCCATCGGCTGTACGCCCAGCATAGCAGCCAATCGTCTGTCTTATATGCTCGATTTACGGGGACCTAGTATGGCGATAGAAACTGCTTGCTCTTCGTCTCTAGTAGCCGTCCACTTTGCCTGCCAAAGTTTGCAGAGTAGGGAAACCAATCTGTGCTTGGTTGGTGGGGTCAATTTGATGCTATCTCCAGAGCCAACTATTGCTTACTCCCATGCTGGTATGATGGCATCAGATGGTCGCTGTAAGACTTTTGACGCTAGTGCTGACGGTTATGTTCGGGGAGAGGGCTGCGGTGTAGTTATACTCAAGCGCCTTCAGGATGCTCTCATGGATGGAGACAATGTTCGGGCAATCATCAAAGGCTCGGCTGTTAACCAAGATGGGCTCAGCAATGGACTGACAGCCCCTAATGGACCTTCCCAGCAAGCGGTTATTCGCCAAGCTTTGAAAAACGCTCTTGTGGCACCAGCGCAGATTAGCTATGTTGAAGCTCACGGCACCGGTACTCCTTTGGGAGACCCAATTGAATTTGATTCTCTAAAAGCCGTACTTATGGAAGGTCGTAAGCCAGAACAGCTTTGTTGGATTGGCTCGGTCAAAACCAATATTGGTCATTTGGAAAATGCTGCTGGAATTGCTGGTTTGCTCAAGGTGGTACTTTCACTACAGCATCGGGAAATTCCACCCCACTTACATTTGAAACAGCTCAATCCTTATATTTCTCTCCAAGGGACTCCATTCTCTATTCCTACTGCTACTGAATGCACTCCTTGGTCGGTTCAAGGTGAACGCCGCTTTGCTGGGGTAAGTGCGTTTAGCTTTGGTGGTACGAATTGTCATGTCATCCTAGAAGAAAGTCAAGGGCTCAAGGTTCAGGGTCAAAAAGAAGGTTTTATAGAACCTCCTGCTCATATTTTGACGCTTTCAGCAAAATGTGAGCGGGCACTGGGAGAACTAGTACAGCGTTATGAAAATTTCTTAGCCTCTCACCCCAAGCTACCGCTAGGGGATGTTTGTTTTACAGCCAATACAGGGCGATCGCATTTTCAACACCGTCTGGCGGTTGTCGCTAAATCAACTGAACAGATGCGCGAGCAGTTAAATGCTTTCACCGCCCGTCGGGATACACCAGCCTGGGTGAGTAGTCAACTCATCAGCAAAAAGCGTCAGAAAATAGCATTTTTATTCACTGGTCAAGGGTCTCAGTATATAAACATGGGACGCCAACTCTATGAAACCCAACCTACTTTTCGCTCCTCTATTGAACGCTGTGCAGAAATTTTGCAACCTGAACTCAATCAGTCTTTACTCAACATTCTTTATCCAAAATCGTGCCACTTTGCTCCACAGGTAACATCTCCACAAGAAAGTAGCTCTAACATCCAAAATCCACTGTTGAATGAAACAGCTTATACTCAACCAGCAATTTTTGCCCTAGGATATGCCCTCGCTGAATTGTGGAAGTCTTGGGGGGTTGAACCCAGTGCTGTTTTAGGGCACAGTGTTGGTGAATACATTGCTGCCGTATGTGCAGGAGTCTTCAGTCTTGAACATGGATTGAAGATGGTTGCCCAACGGGCTCGTTTAATGCAAACTCTACCGCAGGATGGCGCGATGGTAGTTGTGTTTGCTGATGAAGAACAGGTGCGTGGTGCTATTGGGTCCCACGCTCAAGATGTCGCAATCGCCGCATATAACGGTTCGACAAACATTGTGATTTCTGGAAAGCGCCAGGTTATGGAGGAAGTGAAAGTGGCTTTGGCAGCTCGAGGAGTTGAGACCAGACCATTATCCGTCTCCCATGCCTTTCATTCTCCTCTAATGGAGCCAATTTTAGATACCTTTGAGCAAATAGCCAATCAAGTTCCCTGCCAATCTCCCCAAATTCCCTTCGTTTCCAACCTAACAGGTGATATGCTAGCATCAGGTCAGGTTCCTGATGGCAAATACTGGCGACGCCACATCCGAGAATCGGTAAAATTTGCAGCAGGGTTAAATACTTTATTGGAGTCCGGTTACAAGATATTTCTAGAAATTGGACCAAAGCCCACTTTGTTAACACTCGGTAAACAGTGTATCGTAAATAATGATGTAGTGTGGTTACCCTCATTAATGCAGCAGCAAGAAGATTGGGAAATCTTGCTGAGTAGTTTATCTAAGCTATACGTAAGAGGTATAAATGTAAACTGGGGTGGTTTTAATAAAGACTACTTATACAAACGACTATGCCTGCCTACTTATCCGTTCCAACGACAGCACTACTGGTTTAAAGAAGGAGAGCCTCCGATGGACGCTAGGCGATCGCATTCGCAAGCCAAAGATTCAAATGAACCTCAAAATCTTTTACTCACTCAAACAAACCGAAGAGATAAGATTGTTTCAAAGCTGCGATCGCTTGTTGGGAATGCGCTTAATATTGGAGTAGCTGAAATTGACCTTGATACACCGCTACTACAGATGGGGGCTGATTCAATTGTTTTGATGGAGGCTACACGAAAGCTAGAAAGCCTTTATGGAATAAAAATATCCATTCGACAGGTATTTGAAGAGTTGGCAACTATTGAGGCTTTAGCAAACTACATTGACCAAAACCTTTCCCCGGAGTTGACTTTGGGCGATACGCCTGCTGTCGGGTCAAAACCTCATCCCCAGTCACCGCCAACCCCGCCAGCGCTGCAAACGTCAACCCCTCCAAATGGAATTACACAAACATCCATACCAGAAGCAGGATTTGGGCAGATAATCGTGCAGCAAATCCAGATGATGCAGCAACAACTCCAAGTCACATCTCAGCAGCTAGAATTATTGCAAACCAGTTTAAGTAACTCACCACAGACATTTTCTCCTCAAAATGGGGTTAGTGGGCCAAAATCAGCATCCCAAGATGCCCAAACTTTATCATTGCCGCAGCCTATTGAAACAAAATCTTCACCATTGCAGCAGCCTATTGAAACAAAATCTTCTATTGCTAATGTAACTGCACCAGCATCAAAACCATTTTTCCACTGGGAAGCACACAAACTCCAACCAAGAGAACTCAATCAAGAGCAGCAACATCACTTACAAGCGCTGATTGAACGTTATACCAAACGAACCCAAAAGTCTAAACAGCGTTCGCAAACCTATCGCCCAGTGCTTGCAGATAAAAGATCTTCAATTGGGTTCCGTTTTGAAACCAAAGAGATGCTGTACCCCATTGTTGGGGAGCGTTTTCATAGTTCTAGAATGTGGGATATTGATGGGAACGAATATATCGATCTCACTATGGGATTTGGAGTGCATCTTTTTGGTCATAATGCTCCATTTATAGCTGAAGCATTGGAGTCTCAAATTAAGCAAGGAGCGCAGATTGGACCACAGTCTTACCTGGCGGGCGAAGTTGCAGAGCTTATCTGCAAGCTAACAGGTACTTCCCGTGTTTGTTTTTGCAATTCAGGCACAGAAGCGGTGATGACCGCAGTACGTCTGGCACGAGCAGTGACCGGTCGGAGCAAAATTGTACTTTTTAAAGGTTCTTACCACGGTCATTTTGATGGAACCTTAGCGATCCCAGTATCTCAGGGAGAAGGAAACCAGCAAGCCGCTCCTATGATGTCAGGGGTGCTGCAACACATGGTTGATGATGTTCTGCTTCTTACTTATGGTGCTCCCCAAGCGCTGGATTTTATCAAAGCCCATGCCCACGAACTAGCTGCTGTGCTGGTTGAACCAGTGCAAAGCCGTCAGCCAGACTTACAGCCAAGAGAATTTCTTCATGAGCTATCAGCCATAACGCAAAAGGCTGGGATTGCGCTCATTTTTGATGAAATTATTACTGGTTTCCGAATTCATCCTGGAGGGGCACAAGCATGGTTTGGCGTTGAGGCGGATATTGTTACTTATGGTAAAAGCCTAGGTGGTGGGATGCCCATCGGAGTCGTTGCAGGTAAGACAACTTACCTGGATGCGATCGATGGTGGTCAGTGGTATTATGGCGATACTTCCTACCCTGAGGTAGAAACGACATTTTTTGCTGGCACTTTCTCAAAGCATCCGTTAGCAATGGCGGCAGCGCGAGCGGTGCTACAACATTTAAAGGCGGAGGGAGCAGAACTGCAGGAGCGCCTAAACCAAAAAACTTCTGAGTTAGTGTTTGGGCTCAATGCTTATTTTCAGGAAGCGGAAATACCTCTTTCGGTTGTACATTGTGGCTCACTTTTTCGATTCAACAACCCCAGCTATCTATTTCAGCCATTAGAAATGGATCTGTTGTTTTATCACTTAATTGAAAAGGGAATCTATATTTGGGAAGGTCGCACTTGCTTTCTGTCAACAGCCCATACTGATGAAGATATTAATTACGTACTATCTGCTGTCAAGCAAAGTATAGAGGAATTACGAGAAGGGGGCTTTTTTCCTAGAGGAAAGGCTCCTGTGGTGTCCCAGGAGAAGAAAATAGAAAAAACTTTTCTCCTGACGAAAGCGCAACAACAACTCTGGATTCTGGCACAGATAGGAGGAGATGAAGGTTCTCTTGCCTACAATGTCTCTATCAATCTTCAATTACGGGGAGTATTACACCTCAATATTCTGCAACAGGTGCTACAGAAGATTGTAGACCGTCATGAAGCACTGCGAACAATTATTAACCCTGAGGGAGAATCTCAGCAAATCTTACCTGAGGTAAAAATTCAGGTTCCGGTAATTGACTTTTCCGGGTTTGATGTCCGCGAACAGGAGTTGAAAATCTCAGCGTGGTTGGCTTTTGAGAACAAGTTACCGTTTGAGTTGATAAATCAACCCCTCTTTCGCGTTCGTCTCCTAAAGTTAGAGGAGCAATTCCATTTGCTGGTGCTTAAGGCTCATCATATTGTTGTGGATGGTTGGTCTATGGGCTTGATTATCCAGGAGTTAGGAGAGCTGTATTCTGCAAAGTGCCAAAATGTTGCTTCCTCCCTTGAATCACCAATGCAATTTCGGGAATACATCTCCAGGCACGAGCAGCAAAGTCAGATCCAGGCGATGGATGCCCATGAATCTTACTGGTTGAGACAATTTTCTGACGGTATACCAGTTTTAGAACTTCCTACAGACCGCACTCGTCCACCAATTAAAACATATCAAGGAAGTCGGAGGAATGTAATACTTGATACCGAACTTTGTCAAGCCCTGAAAAAAGTGAGCAAAGAAAAAGGTTGCACGCTGTTTATGACACTGCTGTCAACTTACTTTGTTTTGCTACACCGACTTACAGGGCAAGACGATATTATTGTTGGCATTCCTACGAGCCTGCGAACACTTGCGGGAAGTGACAAGCTTGTGGGTTATTGTGCTAATCTATTGCCTATACGTAGTCGTATTGTTGGACAACCAACGTTTTCTGATTATCTGGCAACTATTAAGGGGTTGCTGCTAGAGCTTTACGAACACCAGAATTACCATTTTGCTAAATTGATTGATAAACTGGATATTAAAAGAGATACAAGCAGAACTCCACTGGTTACAACCATGTTTAACTTGGAACGAGCAGTTGTACCGGAGTTCATAGGTTTGGAAGTCAATATATTATCTCAATCAACTAGTTTTGCTGCCTATGACATCCAGTTTAATATCGTTGAGTTGGGGGATGGAACACTACTAGTAGAGGCTGATTACAGTACAGATTTGTTTGAAGCCGCTACTGTGGAGCGCTGGTTAGGTTACTTTCAGACCCTACTAGCAGCGATCGCAAGTAATCCGGAACAGTCAGTTTGGCAATTGTCTTTGCTTACTAGTGTAGAGCAACATCAGTTGTTAGTCAGCTGGAATGCAACAGATACCTACTATCCTGCTGACTTATGTATCCATCAGCTTTTTGAAGAGCAGGTGAAGAAAACACCTGACGCTGTAGCAGTGGAGTTTGAAACCCAGAGTTTGACTTACCGGGAATTAAACAAACGGGCTAATCAATTAGCGCATTTTCTACAGGAAATGGGAATTCAACCAGAGGTTCTAGTTGGTATCTATGTAGAGCGCTCTTTAGATATGATGGTGGGCTTGCTGGGGATTCTTAAAGCTGGCGGTACTTATGTTCCTCTAGACCCCACTTATCCCCAAGAACGTCTAACCTATATCCTCAATGATGCTGGGGTATCGCTGCTACTTACTCAGCAAGAATTGGTGGATTCTTTACCAGAACATCAAGCAAAGGTTATCTGCTTGGATATGGACTTTTGGCAAACCCTAGATAGCCCACTTAGTTCTGTCTCTGCTCGTAATTTAGCGTACATCATTTATACCTCTGGTTCAACTGGGCGACCTAAGGGTGTTCAAATTTCCCACCAATCTGCGGTCAACTTTTTAGAAGCAATGCGTCAGCGCCTAGAATTGACCTCTGCTGATACCCTCCTAGCGGTGACAACTATTTGTTTTGATATCTCTGTACTAGAATTCTTTTTACCCCTGATTGTTGGCGCAAAGGTCATCATTGCTAGTCGTGAAATTGCTATTGATGGTACTAGATTATTGAGCGAACTGGCTGCCTCACAGATTACTGCAATGCAAGCAACTCCCGTTACCTGGCAAATGCTTTTAGCTTCTGGCTGGTCGGGTACTCAGCCACTAAAAGTCTTCTGTGGCGGAGAAGCCTTAACTGGTAAACTTGCTCAGCAACTACTAGAGACAGGTAGTAAAGTTTGGAACTTCTACGGTCCAACAGAAACGACTATTTGGTCAATGATTTGCAGATTAGAAGGCTCTACCGCAGACATCAACAACTTGCCTGCAGTAGTACCAATTGGAAAGCCAATTGCCAATACCCTGGTTTATATCTTGGATCGGTATCTACAACCGGTACCAATTGGCGTTGTTGGAGAGATTCATCTCGGCGGTGTTGGATTAGCACGGGGCTACCTCAACCATCCAGAGTTAACTAAGGAGCGATTTATTCCAAATCCCTTTAGCAGTTCTCTAGAAGGGCAGTTGTATAAAACTGGGGATTTAGGTCGTTACAAGAGCGATGGTAGCATTGAATTTCTCGGTCGGCTGGATAATCAAGTTAAAATTCATGGTTTTCGTATCGAATTAGGCGAAATCGAAGCTGCACTGAGTCAACATCCGATGGTGCGCGAAGTCGTGGTGATTGCTTCATTGGATCGACCAGGAGAAGAACGCTTGGTTGCTTATGTAGTGTTAGCACAACATCAAGAAGTAACCGCTGATGAGTTACGTAATTTATTAAGAAAGAGGGTTCCGGCATACATGATGCCCAGTACATTTGTCATGCTGGATACACTCCCTCTTACGCCTAACGGAAAAGTAGACCGCCGTCGTTTACCAGCGCCTGATGTCTCCCAAAGAATTCTAGAAAACAGCTTTGTAGGTCCTCGCACAGCAACAGAAGCAGCTATAGCGGCAATTTGGAGTGAAGTTCTTCAGTGCGAAAGGGTCAGTATTTATGATAATTTTTTTGACATAGGAGGTAATTCACTTCTCATCATCTTGCTTAACCGCAAGATACACAAAGCTTTGAAGACAGATATTGAAATTGTTGATTTATTCAAATATCCAACGATTAGCGCTTTGGCTCAATATCTCAACCAAAACACACAACAACCCACTAGTTTAGAAAAAATTCACAACCGAACAGGAAAGCAAAGGGAAGCACTTTTAAAGCAACAACAAATATCAAAGCAACGTAAAAAAGGAGGTTGAGAAGAATGGGGCTAGACAGCGTGCTTGATGCTTTAGATCCTATAGCAATTATTGGTATGGCTATCCGTTTTCCCGGAGCTAAGAACATTGATGAATTTTGGCAGAATCTGTGTAACGGAGTTGAGTCTATTACTTTTTTTACCGATGAGGAGTTATTATCCTCAGGTGTAGCTCCATCGCTACTGGAAAAACCCAATTATGTTAAAGCCCACGGTACGATAGGAGATATTGCAGGATTCGACAGCGCTTTTTTTGGTTTATCTCCATTGGAAGCAGAAGTTATGGACCCACAGCACCGCCTGCTCTTAGAGTGTGGGTGGGAAGCCCTGGAAAATGCTGGTTACAATACTGAAACCTACGACGGTCAAATAGGCGTTTATGCTGGTGTTGGCTTTAATCAGTATTTACTCAAAAACCTGGCTAAAAATCACGAGTTACTAGACTCGGTGAGTGACTTTTCTATTTTTATTGGTAACGATAAAGATTTTGCCCCTACACGTATTTCCTATAAGTTAAATCTCACAGGCCCGAGTGTCAACGTTAATACTGCCTGTTCAACTTCATTAGTTGCAGTGCATTTGGCTTGCCAAGGGTTGCTAAATTACCAATGTGATATGGCACTAGCTGGTAGCGCTTCTATCCGCGTTCCACAAAAGGCAGGATATCTGTACCACACAGGTGATATTTTCTCTCCCGATGGGCACTGTCGGGCTTTTGATGCTCAAGCACAGGGTACCATTGATGGTAGTGGTCTGGGGATCGTTGTCCTTAAGCGGTTGTCAGATGCGATCGCAGATGGGGACTGTATTCATGCGGTTATTAAAGGTTCGGCTATCAATAACGATGGTTCTTTGAAGGTGGGCTATACTGCACCAAGTGTAGAACGTCAGGCAGCAGCAATTGCAGAAGCCCAGTCTATAGCAGGGATTGAGGCTAAAACTGTGACTTATATAGAAGCCCACGGTACAGGAACAGCTCTTGGAGACCCTATAGAAATCGCTGCTTTAACACAAGTTTTCCGCGCTAGCAGCCAAAATAATCATTTTTGCGCTATTGGTTCGGTCAAAACCAATTTTGGACATCTGGATACCGCAGCTGGTATCGCTGGTCTCATCAAGACAGTTCTAGCCCTGAAACACAAACGCTTACCTCCAACTCTGCACTTTGAGCGCCCAAATCCTAAAATTGATTTGTCCAACAGCCCTTTTTACGTTAATACTAATCTTTTAGAGTGGAAAACAAACGGAACTCCTCGTCGTGCAGGGGTCAGTTCTTTTGGTATTGGTGGGACAAATGCTCATGTTGTCTTAGAAGAAGCCCCGACCCTTGAACCTTCTCAAGAATCTAGACCGTGGCAATTACTGGTAATATCGGCTCAAACTAGCTCTGCACTCGATATTGCAACTGCTTCAATACTCGAGCATTTTGAACGGTATCCTAACATTAACCTTGCTGATGTTGCTTTTACGCTGAATCACGGGCGTAAAGCTTTTAAGCATCGACGAGCGCTGGTTTGCCAAACCCTTCAGGAAGCAGCAACCGCACTAAAAACCCAAGACCCACAACGTGTTTTCTCTGCAGTACGGGAATCAGAGAAGCGACCAGTTGTATTTATGTTTCCGGGTCAAGGCTCACAGTACGTAAATATGGGTTGGGAAATTTATCAAAATGAGCCGATATTTCGTCACTATATTGAGCAGTGCTCGGAAATCCTCAATTCTCAATTTGGGTGGAATTTATGTAATATACTTTACCCTCCCCCAGAGCAGGAAGGAGCAGCAGCAGAAAAATTAAAGCAAACTGCCATTACCCAACCAGCGCTTTTTGCAGTTGAGTATGCTTTAGCCCAATTATGGATGCAGTGGGGAGTTCATCCTCACGCAACGATCGGTCATAGTGTTGGTGAATATGTGGCTGCGTGTTTGGCTGGTGTCTTTTCACTTCCAGAAGCTCTAGTTTTGGTGGCTAAACGAGGACAGTTGATGCAGCAATTGCCTCCCGGTACAATGCTCTCAGTTCCACTGCCAGCAAAAGAGGTGGAGCCCTTTTTGAGTGAGAGCCTTTCCTTAGCGGCAATTAATGGACCATCCCTTTGCGTAGTTTCAGGGACATTATCAGCTGTGGAGGCATTGCAAAAACACTTAGCTCAACAGAGAGTGGAGTGCCATCGTTTACATACCTCTCACGCATTCCATTCAATAATGATGGAGCCAATCTTAACGTTATTTCGCCAACAAATCAACAAAATTACCTTGCACCCACCTCAAATTCCATATGTATCTAATCTTACAGGAAATTGGGTGACTGCGGCGGAGGTAACTGACCCTGAGTACTGGGTCAGACACTTACGCCAAACTGTACAATTTGCCGACGGTCTGCAACAGCTTTGTCAGGGGTCGGAGCAAATTATGCTAGAGGTTGGACCTGGGCACACATTAAGCACTCTCACAAAAGAATATTTAGGTAATATAACTGATAAAATTGTACTGACTTCAATTCGCCATCCCAAGGATCGGCAATCAGATATTGCTTTCTTGCTAAAAACTTTGAGCAATCTTTGGCTTGCAGGGGTAGACATAGATTGGTCTGGTTTCTATAGGGATGAACATCGTCACCGCTTACCCTTACCAACTTATCCTTTTGAGCACCAGCACTATTGGATTGACCCTGCCAAAGAAGCAAACAATACGTCTTATCTACACAAAAGTTCAAATATTGCAGACTGGTTTTACATTCCTTCATGGCGGCGTAAGCCACTGCTGAGTTGCCAAAACGGTCAAACACAAATGCAAACTAGCGTGCTGGTTTTTGTGGATGAGTGTGGTTTGGGGTCTAAACTGGTAAAGCAGCTAAAGTTAGAAGGACAAGATGTAGTTACGGTGAGGATAGGTTCAGCGTTTTCTTTTGTGAATAAATCTCAAGATGGCAAACAAGATGACGAACAAAACCATTTTGAGGTGAGTCTGAATCCTCGCCAACGTGGAGATTATGATGCTTTGCTCCAACAGTTGCGATCTCTGGGTAAATACCCAAAAACAATTGTTCATATGTGGGGAGTTACACCACAGGATAATATCCAATCGCCGCTATTAAACCTTGAAAAGTCCCAAGACTTGGGTTTCTATAGTCTGCTTTTTCTGACCCAGGCTCTTGGCAAACAGAATGTATCTGAGGCGTTGCAAATTACGATTGTCTCGAACAATTTACAGGACGTCACAGGAGAAGAGGTGGTATGTCCAGAAAAAGCAACTGTACTCGGACCTGTGAGGGTGATTCCCCAAGAATATCCTCACATTAGCTGTCGCAGTTTGGATGTTGTTTTTCCAGACCAAGAGGCAGTAGCGCAAGAACTAGTAGAACAGTTACTGTGTGAGTTACGAAGCAATGCTGCTGACCCGATTGTTGCTTATCGTGGTAAGTATCGTTGGATACAAACTTTTGAACAAGTTCCATTGCAACGCCATCACCAGAACCGATTAAAGGAAGCAGGGGTATATTTGATTATCGGTGGATTGGGTGGTATTGGTTTTGTTTTGGCCGAGCATCTTGCTAAAACTGTAAAAGCAAAGCTTATCCTCACAGGTCGTTCAGCTTTTCCTCAACCAGAGGAGTGGGACACTTGGTTGCTAAATCACGATGACCAAGACAGCGTCAGCCGCAAAATTAAGAAAATTGAGGAACTAGAAAGACTGAGCGCTGAAGTTTTAGTCCAAAGCGTTGATGTGACTGACGAGCAACAAATGCTTGTAGCGATCGCTCAGGCAAAACAGCGTTTCGGTAAGATCGATGGAGTTATCCTAGCGGCAGGAGTTCCTGGGGGCGGGATGACCCAGCACAAACAACCAGAAGAAGCTGCAAAAATTCTGGCTCCTAAAGTGAAAGGGGCTTTAGTTCTCGACCATCTCCTGAAAGACGTTAAGTTAGATTTTTTCATCCTGGTATCGTCAATAACATCCATCCTTGGGGAATTTGGACAAGTAGATTATGCAGCAGCCAACGCCTTTCTTGACGCCTTTAGCGCTTACCAAAATTCAAAAAAAGGTTTCTTGACAATAGCTATTAACTGGGATATTTGGCAAGAAGTAGGAATGGCTGCCCGTACAAGTGTACCCCTTGAATTGCAAGACCTGTATTCTCAGAATCTGCAACAAGGAATATTGCCCCAAGAGGGTATAGAAGTATTTGATTGTATCTTGGGTAATATGACCCCTCTGATATTCACTCAGGTATTAATCTCAACCCGTGATTTCCAACTTCGGCGCGAACAGGAGTCCAAGCACCAAGCAAAACTTTTCCGGGAAGCTTTGGAGAAAGTCAACTCATCCAAACCTTTACATCAGCGACCCAAACTCAGTAATACTTACGTTGCTCCCCGCAATGAGTTTGAACAAAAAGTGGCTCTTATATGGCAAAAACTGCTTGGCATTGAGACAATTGGCATTTATGACAACTTTTTTGAGTTAGGAGGGCATTCGCTGCTAGCTACTCAAATAGTCTTACGTTTAGAGAACATTTTCCAGGTGGAACTGACTCCACACTACCTGTTTGAAGAACCTACAGTTGCAAACTTAGCTCAACGTATTGAGAAGATTTGTAGGACATCTGTTCCAAATTCTACTCTTGAACCGATCTATCCTGCGATCGGGAATGGTGAACCATTACCCCTGAGTTGGGCACAGGAACGGCTGTGGTTTTTGTGCCAATTGGAAGGACTCAGTGCGGCTTATAATATACCATTAGCCGTACAACTGACGGGAAAGCTTGAGATCGCGACCTTGGAACAAGCCTTTACGGAAATTGTACGCCGCCACGAAATTTTACGTACCGTCTTTCCCACAGTTAATGGAACTCCCACCCAGGTAATCGTTGCACCCACTGCGGTGACTATCCCTGTTATGGACTTGCGATCGCTCCTTGAATCCGAGCAAACCGCAAAAGTACAACAGATGATTGCACAAGAGCAAACACGCTCCTTTGACCTAGCCACCGATTCACTGCTGCACATTACCCTGCTACAGCTTGGGGAATTATCCCACGTGCTGCTAGTAACCATGCACCACATTATCTCCGATGACTGGTCGATTGGCTTATTTATCCAGGAACTATCCACTTTATATCAAGCCTTTCAGTCGGGAGCATCCACTCCATTACCTGAGTTACCGATTCAGTATGCTGACTTCACTGTTTGGCAACGGCGGTGGCTGAGTGGAGAAGTTTTGGAAACTCAACTTAACTACTGGAAAAAACAGCTTGCAGATTCAACAGCGCTGCTAGAGTTACCCACCGACCGACCTCGCAGAATGGTGCAAAGCCTTCGGGGAAGTACTGAGACTTTCGTACTCAACACAGACCTGACCCAAAAGCTCAAGCACTTAAGCCAACAGGCGGGAGCGACCCTCTTCATGACTTTGCTAGCCGCCTTTGCTTTGCTGCTGTCACGCTACAGCAATCAAGAAGACATTGTTATCGGCTCTCCCATTGCCAACCGCAACCGCCAGGAAATTGAACCATTGATTGGCTTTTTTGTCAATACCTTGGTACTACGCATTGACCTACAAGGAAACCCTACCTTTAGGGAGTTGCTGCTCAGGGTGCGGCAGATGACTCTAGATGCTTTTACTCACCAGGACTTGCCTTTTGAGCATCTAGTAGAAACGCTGCAACCGAAGCGGAGTTTAAGCAACCATCCGCTGTTCCAAGTGATGTTTGTGCTACAAAACGCCCCAATAGAAGTGCTGGATTTGCCTGGGTTGACCATGACACCACTGGAGCTACCGCAAACTTTTGCTCAGTTTGATTTGAACCTATCACTGATTGAAGCTAACACCGAACTCATGGGGATGTGGAAGTACAACAGTGACTTGTTTGAGGCAAGCACTATTCGTCGAATGATGGGACATTTCCAGATGTTGTTAGAGGGGATTTTAGCAGACCCCGATGTTCGGGTTGCTCAGCTGCCACTGCTAACAGAACAAGAGTTGCACCAGTTATTAATAAAATGGAACAATTCTCAAACCAATTACCCAAAAGACAAATGCATTCATCAGCTATTTGAAGAACAGGTTCAACGGACACCTGATGCTTTGGCGGTCATATTTGAACAACAACACATAACTTACGCCGAGTTAAACGCTCGTGCTAATCAGTTAGCTAATTACTTACAAACATTAGGGGTGGGAACTGAGGTTTTAGTTGGTATCTGTGTAGAACGCTCTATAGAGATGCTTGTGGGTTTACTGGGTATTCTTAAGACTGGAGGTGCCTATGTACCCCTTGACCCAGACTACCCCCCAGAACGTCTGAGCTTTATGTTAGCTGATTCTCAGGTATCAGTATTGCTAACTCAACACAAGTTCTTGACTCAACTTCACGAGCAAACAACCCAGCTCATTTGCTTGGATACCGATTGTTTAAGTATTTCCCAAGCCAGCGATCGAAACCCATCGTGCAAAGTATATGCTGAAAACTCGGCTTATGTTATATATACTTCCGGGTCAACAGGTCAACCAAAAGGTGTTGTCAATACCCATCGTGGAATCGTTAACCGCCTGCTCTGGATGCAGGAAACTTACCAATTAACGGCAGCCGAACGCGTGTTGCAAAAGACCCCATTTAGCTTTGATGTCTCTGTTTGGGAATTCTTTTGGCCCCTGTTAACAGGTAGCTGCGTTGTTATAGCTCAACCAGGTAAGCATAAAGATAGTGCTTACCTGGTAGAATTCATTGCAAAGCAGCAGATTACAACACTGCATTTTGTTCCTTCTATGCTCCAGATTTTTCTGGAAGAACCGGATATCGAAGCTTGTGCATGCTTAAGGCAAGTTTTTTGTAGCGGTGAAGCCTTACCCTTTGACCTCACCGAACGCTTTTTTGCTCGTCTTCAGTGTGAGTTGCACAATCTCTATGGTCCAACAAACTCAGACAGTCAACGCTTACCCGTCCCATCACAAGACCAGCGACACCCAAACCGCCATCAACAAATGTAGCTCCCGATACAACAGCGCTGACAAACAAACTCAGACAGTCAACGCTTACCCGTCCCATCACAAGACCAGCGACACCCAAACCGCCATCAACAAATGTAGCCCCCGATACAACAGCGCTGACAAACAAACTTCGAGAAACAGTTAAAACCCCAGCTGCTGCATTAAATACATCAGCACCCTTAGAGCCAAACATTATCCCCTCTACATTACCAAAACCAGCACCTCAACCCTTGTCAACAGCAGAGGCTCAATCTGCCACACCATCAAAACCCAAAGCCCAACCAACAACTGTTTCTCGTCGCGCCAGCACACCGACAAAACCCAAACCCAATCAAACAAACATTGCTCCTGTTGTTAAACCTTCAGTACCTTCTGGGCGTCAAACAAGACGGGGGAAACTTGCAGCAAGCCCTTTGTCTGGGCAACAACCTCAGTCAACTCAACGTACACCGTCTAAAGTTCAGCCAGAGCGAAAATCGGGGGCAGCAAGCCGCTTGGGTGGTCCAGTTAGTTTATCTAATCGTAATTTTGAGAACCATTTAGCAGCTCTACCTAATTCCAACCAATCCAATCCAGCTTTTGAAGGTATAGATGCCCGCAAAGATGCAGATTTAGGTCCTTATCTCGCACAACTACAGAGACAAGTGAAGCAGCAGTGGATACCAGGGCTCACCCAATATTCCCGACGTACAGTACTTCACTTTATTATCAGCCGTTCGGGTCAAGTAACCGGTCTGCGAGTTGCACAGCCATCTGGATTTAATGCGATTGATGAAGCCGCACTTAGTGCTGTCAAGCGAGCAGCACCCTTTGCTCCTTTACCTACAACATATTCAAGCAACAACCTGTATATTGAATTTACGTTTAGTATCAACGTTTATGGGGAGTTAGATTTATTAATGGGGCAATAACGATTTGCAAGAAAAAAGAAGTTGAAATTGAAGAATCTGGAGTCAAAATGAAAGTCGCTTTAGCATACACAAGATTGCTGGTAAAAGATTGGAAAGCTTGCTTTTTGTTCTACAAAGATGTTATGGGATTTGATGTTGCAGTGGCAGATGAAGAGGGCGGATATGGTGAGTTTAAAGCGGGAGATATGAGGTTAAGTATATTCCGACGCCAAGAAATGGCACAAATGATTCACAATGCTGACAAACCCGCTCATGCCGAATGCCAGGACACCGTAGCACTAATTTTTACAGTGCAAGATTTAGAAGAAGAATATCAGCGATTAAGACATAAAGGTGTGCCATTTGCTGCAGCCCCTATAAGTAACCCTTGTTACGGCATGAAAACTGCTTATCTTCGAGATCCAGATGGAACATTAATTGGTCTATACCAGTATTTAATGTGATATATAGTACACAATTTATAGAATGAGGTTGTCGGATCGCAATGGCTAGCAAACCTGTAATTATGACGGTTGATGATGACCCAGAAGTTTTACAAGCGGTGGCGCGGGATCTACGGCAAGAGTACGGCGATCGCTTCCGAATCATGCGTGCTGATTCTGGTGCTAGTGCATTAGAAGCATTGGAACAGATTAAACTCCGCAATCAGCCAGTAGCAATGTTTTTAGTAGATCAACGAATGCCACAGATGTCTGGTGTGGAATTTTTGGAACAAGCGATATCAATGTTCCCCGATGCAAAACGAGCATTATTGACTGCCTATGCAGATACTGATGCTGCCATTCGCGCCATCAACACTACAAAAGTTGATTACTACTTAATGAAGCCTTGGGACCCACCAGAAGAACGCTTGTACCCAGTGCTTGACGATTTGCTGGATTATTGGCAAGCAAGTTTCCGCCCACCATTTGACGGGATTCGTGTTATTGGCAATCGGTGGTCTCCCCACTCCCATAAAGTGAAAGACTTTCTAGCGCGAAATCACGTGCCCTATCAGTGGATGGATATTGAGTTATCACAAGAAGCACAAAACCTAGCGGGATATGCTCACTGCGATAAATTGCACCTCCCCCTCGTTCTCTTTGAGGATGGCTCCAATCTAATACAGCCAACAAACTTGCAAATTGCCGAGAAAATTGGGCTGCGAACTCAAGCAGAAAACCAGTTTTATGATTTGATCATCATTGGTGGTGGTCCAGCTGGTTTAGCAGCTGCAGTATACGGAGCATCAGAAGGGCTACGCACCGTCATGATAGAACGTGAAGCCCCTGGAGGTCAGGCAGGAACAAGCTCGCGTATTGAAAATTACCTTGGTTTTCCCGTAGGCTTGAGTGGAGCAGACTTAGCTCGGCGTGCTGTTACACAAGCAAAACGCTTTGGTGTAGAAATTCTGACACCGCAAGAAGTGACAGGGATTCGTGTAGAAAACCAATATCGGATTGTGCAACTCGCAGATGGCATTGAAATTAGTTGCCATGCCATGATTTTGGCCCTTGGTGTATCTTGGCGGCGGTTAGATATCCCAGGGCTTGAACGTCTCACAGGTGCGGGAGTTTACTACGGTGCAGCCCAGAGTGAAGCTTTGACTTGCCAAGGGGAAGAAGTTTACATCATTGGAGGAGCAAACTCAGCCGGACAAGCAGCAATGCACTTTTCCAAGTACGCCAACAAAGTCACTATGTTGGTACGCGCCGATTCTTTGGCAAAGAGTATGTCCCAATACCTAATTGACCAAATTGCAGGCACACCAAATATTTTCGTTCAGACACACAGCAGTGTAATAGAGGCAAAAGGCGACACAAGTTTAGAAGCAATTACCATTCACAATTCCTTAACTGGTGAAATGCAAACTGTTCCTGCCACTTCTTTATTTATTTTTATTGGTGCAGTACCCCGTACTGATTGGCTAGATGGGGTTATTCAACGAGATGAACGAGGATATATCTTAGCAGGTCCGGACTTGCAAAAAGATGGCAACCGCATTAAAGGATGGACACTAGAACGCGATCCCTTTTTACTAGAGACCAGCATCCCCGGTATTTTTGCAGTTGGTGATGTACGGCATGGTTCGGTGAAACGAGTTGCTTCTGGTGTTGGAGAAGGTTCAATCTGCGTTCAGTTTGTTCATCGATACCTGAGTAATGTGTTGTAAGTGCTGTTAGTAGTTAGTAGTTACTAGTGAAAATACTTATATTTTAATGTATCATAACTAACCATTAACCACTAACCAGCCATTTAGAATGGATTTAATCGTTATAGGTAACAGCCATGCAAGAAATCACTCTCGCTGAGGCATCTCAAAATTTGGCAGAATTAATTGAAGCTGTGAAGAGTGGTGAAGAAATTATCATCACAGAAGATAATCAGCCTGTTGTTAAACTCACGCTTGTATCACCTGTTAAACGTCCTCCCTTATTTGGAAGCGCTAAAGACTTAATTACAGTATCAGATGATTTTGACGAACCATTAGAGGACTTTAAGGAATATATGTAATGAGATTACTGCTTGATACTCACACCTTTATTTGGTTCTTCACTGGAAATCCCAAAATCAGCAATCAAATACGGTTGCTGATTGAGGATGAGGATAACGAAAAGCTATTAAGTACAGCTAGTATGTGGGAAATGGCGATAAAGCAAAGCACTGGCAAGCTTACTTTTAACCAACCATTTCAGGGATTTATAGAGCAGCAACTTAGTTTAAACGACTTTTCTTTGCTAAACATCTCAATTAACCACCTTGCTGTTGTTGCAACCCTACCTTTTCACCATCGTGACCCTTTTGATATGCTTTTAATTGCACAAGCTATTGTAGAAATAATACCTATTTTGAGTGCTGATTCAGCCTTTGATGCCTATCCAGTTCAGCGGCTGTGGTAGGAAAACATGGCTTGACTATCTCAAATGAAAAATTAGCTAATAAAGGAATTGCCATGCTGCACGATCCAAATCACATGATGCTGTTTCCTAAGTTGTCGGATGAAGCTTTAGAAGATATGAGGCAGTATGGTACGGAAATACAACTCCATGAGGGTGATGTATTGTTTAATGAAGGGGACTCTAATTATTGCTTTCATGTTGTCCTTGAAGGTGAAATTCAAGTAACAAAGCAAGTGGGTAATGAGACCAGGGTGCTTGCAGTTCATCGCCCTGGTGAATTTATGGGCGAAATTTCAATGCTGACTGGTTCAAGTTCCATCGCCACCGCCCGTGCGATCGCACCCTGTCTTGTTTTGCGAATCGAAGTAGATATGTTCCGACATATTCTTACCGAATGTTCGCCTCTTGCTGACATGATTCTTACAGCTATGGCAGGGCGAACACAAGATGTGGAAGCGCAACTCAGGCAACAAGAAAAGATGGCGGCGCTGGGTAAAATGTCCGCAGGTCTTGCTCACGAATTGAATAATCCAGGAGTAGCTGCGCGACGGGCGGCTTGCCAATTGCGCGAGAATTTCCAAAATTTGCAAACTCTATCTTTGCAACTCAATTCTCTTTCTAAAGAGCAAATTCAACTGATTAGTGAGATTCAACGTCAAGCAACGGATGGATTTACACACCAATCTAAACTCGATCCTCTGACTCAAAGCGATAAAGAAGATGAAATCACAGATTGGTTGGAAGACCATGATATCAGCAAAGCTTGGAAACTCGCTCCCACATTAGTTAATGCCAAATTCAACGTTGAAAAACTGGATTTTCTGGCTGACAACATCCCTGCTGAATGTTTTGGGAGTGTTCTTAACTGGCTAGAAGGAACATTGGCAACCTATGGGCTGATCGGTGAAATTGAGCAAAGCACAACTCGTATTTCTGAATTAGTAAAAGCAATTAAAGGCTATTCCTACATGGATCGAGCCCCCCTACAGGAAATAGATATCCACGAAGGTATTGAAACAACTTTACTCATCCTACATCATCGCCTTAAACAGGGAGTTATCGTTAATAAAGAGTACGATTGCACTCTACCAAAAATTTCTGTCTATGCAGCTGAACTTAACCAAGTGTGGTCAAATTTGATTGACAATGCCATAGATGCAATGAATGGCAAAGGGGATTTGACAATTCGCACGTATAGAGATAATGATTGTCTTATTGTAGAAATTATTGATACTGGAATGGGTATTCCTCTAGAAATTCAACCTCGAATTTTTGAACCATTTTTTACAACTAAAGGAGTAGGTAAAGGGACAGGCTTGGGTTTAGAAATTGCTTATCGTATTATTGTTAACCGACATCAAGGTAACATTTACTTTAAATCTCAACCAGGAAATACTTGCTTTCAAGTACGTTTGCCTTTGGGACAATCACAGTCATAGCAAAAGGTTTCAGTAACTGGAACCAGATAAAAGCAACTATGTGAAAAAATTTCAAATAACTGAAATCCTTACAAACAACAAAGGACAAATGACACATAAACAATGATAAATGACAACCCTAACTAGTTAACTTTATTTTCTGATGGTTTACTGAAATATGATAGACATCAATACTTTACGCCAAGTATCACACTTTTCCAAACTCTCAAACAAACAATTGGAATGGCTACTTAACCAAGGTAAAGAGGTATGGCGGGAACCTGGAGAAATTCATCGCCGAGAAGGAGACCCCGCCGACCATGTCTTTGTACTGCTTGAAGGTCAAATTCGTATTACACAAAAAGTAGGCTCACGAGAGGTTTTGTTGGTAACTTACGAACCAAAAACGCTGTTTGGTGAATTGCCCGTATTAATGGGTCAGGAATACTTTTGGGCAAGTGGTCGGGCTGTAACTCGTTGTCATATTTTTGAATTGCCCAACCAAGCATTTTGGGAACTGCTTTCTAGTTGCACTTGCGTCATGACCTCGATTCTGCGTACAATGGCGCAGCGGTTGCAAGAGGTACAAACAATTTCCCAGCATCGTGAAAAGTTAATAGCATTGGGCACTTTGGCAGCCGGTCTTGCCCACGAGTTAAATAATCCTGCCTCTGCATGTCGTCGGGCTGTAGGACAATTACGCCAAACTCGACAGGTGCTGCAACCACTCACTGTTAAGCTTAATCAGCAGCAATCGATTTGTACCAAAAAAGCATTTCTTATGGAATTGCAACAAGACGCATTAGCCCGCGCACAAACGGCACCGCAACTAGATCCGATAACACAAAGCGATTTAGAGGATGAAGTGACGCAATGGCTGGAAGCACAAAATATTACTGATGCTTGGAGAGTCGCCCCTACAATGGTTACGGCAGGATTGGATATCGAATGGTTGGAAAATGTGAGGAACAATGTAGGCAACTTATTGCTTGACAATGTCCTGCATTGGATATGTGTATCGCTGCAGGAGATGGGCTTACTGAACGAAATTGACCATTGCACGGCGCGGATTTCTACCCTGGTTGAAGCAGTTAAAGATTATTCCTATATGGATAGGGCACCGCTACAAGAAATAGATGTACATGACGGTATAGAAAGTACCTTAACAATTTTGAATCACAAGCTGAAGCAGAGCCAAGTTGTACTCACGCGGGATTATGATTGTGAGGTACCGCTAATCCAGGCTTATGGTAGTGAACTGAACCAAGTATGGACGAATTTGATAGATAATGCGATTGATGCCGTTGATGGAAACGGGAAGATATGGATTCGTACAAGCTGTGAAAATGATTTTTTGCTCGTAGAGATTGCTGATAATGGACCTGGTATTCCTCCAGAGATTCAGTCTCATATTTTCGAGCCATTTTTCACTACCAAAGGTGTAGGTCAAGGTACGGGATTGGGTTTACACATTGTCTATCGTATTGTTGTCAGTCAACATCAGGGTGATATTCGGGTCTTATCCCAGCCAGGAGAGACAAAATTTCAGGTGCGGTTGCCGACTAGCAGGTCAAAATCTCATAACCAAAGGGAGGAAGCAAGCACTGACAAGTTTCTTGTCAATCGACTCAATTGAAATTTTCAAACAGAGGAAACTCTCTAAATTTTCACCTGCTTTCTATATGCCTTGGGTGTTGTGCCTATAAATTTACGAAATACATTTGTAAAGTGGCTTTGGCTTTGAAACCCAACTTGTTGGCAGATTTGGTCTATCGCTTCTTCTGTCTTAGCTAATAATCTTTTCGATTTCTCTATTCTAGAATTCAGAACATATTGGTGCGGTGAATAACCGGTTGATTGCTTAAATAAGCGGGAGAAATGGTACATACTCATTCCTACAGCTGCTGCAATCTCAGCTAAGGTTAAATCTTTTTCTAAGTTTTGATTTATGTATTCAATTGCTTGCCGCAACTTTAAACGCGAAAGACCTTCTGTTTCTATAGCTATTTTTGCAGAAGAGCCAGCATAGTTTTTAAGTAGATGAATGCAAAGAGTGGTTGCTAAAGATTCTATGTAAATACGGCTACCCTTACCCTGGGCTTCTAGTTCTGATTTCAGCACCAATCCTATTTGCTGAATCAAGGGATCTGGGGCAGCAAAATGAGGTAATATTTCTAGCTGCTGTAAATCCACTGAGTCATAAACGGCACGGACAAACATAGACTCCTCTAAGCTGAGAACTAAAAATTCCGCTTCTAAATCCCAGCTGAATTTATGATGGCTGTTGGCTGGAACAACAACAACATCACCGTAGCTAATACGTTCGTGTTTTACCTGACCGTTTAACACCCTTTGTGCGTTGATTGAACCTTTTTCAAGGCTAATCCCGATAGAATACTGTTGCGAAGTGTGTTCTGGAGTCTCAAAGGCAGGTTGTTGATGATGATCTAATCGAATACATTCCCAATTAGCACGGTAACTGGAAGCAAGAGGAGATCGCGGTAAAATGTCTGTATATGCGTCTTCTTTAGCAAAATCAACACGCACAATTTTCTCCTGTAGCACCGTTTT
Organism: Scytonema sp. NUACC21; assembly: GCF_054684315.1. NCBI lineage: Bacteria > Bacillati > Cyanobacteriota > Cyanophyceae > Nostocales > Scytonemataceae > Scytonema > Scytonema sp. NUACC21. The sequence goes on from NZ_BAAFZH010000104.1 coordinate 150,032, forward strand.
TACCCCAGAAACGATAGCATTTGCCTCTTTAAGCTATATTTGCTTTTTTAAACAGCCAGTATGTGCTGTATGCAAAAGCAAAAAAGTTAATGTTAAAAATATTAACACATTCAGTCTGAAAACAGTCTTTTACTCCAATGAGTTATTTTGTGATTTACGACGGGAATTGCAATCTGTGCGTCTCTCTCGTACAGATGCTAGAAACCCTCGATCGAGGACAAGTGTTCCGCTATGTTCCCATGCAAGATGAGCAAATGCTCTCACAATGGGGTGTTACACCTAGTGATTGTGAGTTAGGCATGATTCTTCTGGATGTAAATGCCCCAGAAAGACGCTGGCAAGGCAGTGCCGCTGCCGAAGAAATTGGGCGACTCCTACCTCTGGGCAGTGTGTTCGTGGATGCTTATCGTGCTTTACCAGGAGTAAAATGGGTAGGCGATCGCTTTTACGAGCAAATCCGCGACAACCGTTACACCATTTTTGGAAAGCGTTCTAGTACTTATACATCGCCCTATTGTGCTAGTGGCAGCTGTAATAATTAGATCCTAGTGAGTAGATAGTGGATAGTGGCTGCCAACCACTAACCACTAACTACTAACCACCCTGTTGATTGAATATCTCCAATATTTGGCGACAAAATTGTTTGAGCTTTTCTCCTATTTCCGGGGAAGGTTCAGATGCACCAACAAAATTCCAGTTTTCCACAGTAGAAAGTCGCCACTGTTCACCAAGATGGTTAAAACCAGCGACTTCCACCCCAATAGCACGATACAAATCTCTGATAGGATCGTGATAGAAACGGATTTGAATCAAGATACTGCGGCTTTGCCAGGATTTACTGATACCTGGGAAGTGAAAACCAATGTCTATAGAATCTGGATCTACTAACTCCCTGGTTTGCGGGTCATTTCTCCAAGGTTTGAGGTCAGATTTGGCATCTGGAAACTCAATCTTGAATAAATTAACCACCGTAGCAATCTTGCTAGCCAACTCAAAGTTTGTTGCCATCTCAGCTGCATTCACGACAAAACTGCTCCCTTTTCGGATGTGAAGACAGAAAACCACCAGAAGGCTTGTTGTATTGGTGTTACAGATTATCAAGAAGCTCTTTGTTTGGGCAACTCTACATTAAACTTTCCTGACAATTGTCGTCCAAAAATTTTAATTTGATATTTTTGGAACCAAAGGATTATGTTAAGCAATTATACTTAAAATTGTCAGAAAAAAGCAAAAACCGTCCTTTAGGCAGAAAATATTAAACTCGGTTGGAGGATTTTCAGCAAAATCCGTTGCTAACAAGAACGATAAGATACCCAAGCGATATAAAATGTCACTGATAATTGGCAAAAACAGGCAAAAATACAACTTTAGGTTATGGCGCGTTATCGCTCAATTCTGTCACTGGTTCTGGTATTGTTGGCAACATTCCTCGTTAGTTGTGGCGGGCCTACAGTCGCAACACCACCTCCAACTTATACGACTGCTCAGGTGGCAAAAATTCAAGAATATGTCCCTGAAGTTTTAACTGTTCGCGATCGTGCGACAGAACTACAAAGGCTGATCCAAACAAAACAGTGGATCAAGGTCGGTAACTTTATACACGGTCCTATGGCAGAAGCACGGTTATCGATGAATTACATCGCATCCAATCTGCTACCCAAAGACCAAGCACCAGCACGCGAGATAGTACGGGATATGTTAGACCACTTGGTGAAAATCGACCAAGCCGCTGACACTGCCAACTATCAGAAAGCTGTGATTAACTCTCAAGCTGCATTTACCGACATCGACAACTTCCTCAAACTCATTCCTCAACCGAGTACTCAACCTCAAGAGAGTTAATAGTTAAGATGGGGAATGGTAAATGGTGAATGGTGAGTGGGAAGTTCTTACCCCATTCCCCATTTCCTACGCAGCCAGTCGCCTTAATGGGGGAAACCCGCAAACGGCGCAGGCTCCCCTACTTCCACGAAAAACAGCATGAATGTAGCGATTATTGGTTGTGGTGTGGTTGGGGCAGCAATTGCTTATGAACTCAGCCTGGTAAAAGGGTTAAAAATAACTGTTGTTGACCGCCAACCACCAGCGCAAGCCTCTACAGGGGCAGCGTTAGGCGTTTTGATGGGTATTATTAGCCAAAAAGTCAAAGGCAATGCTTGGCGGATGCGACAAACAAGCATTGAGCGCTATGAAACCCTAATTCCAGAACTTGTTGCCCTTACGGGTCGCCAAATTTTGTTTAACCGCCAGGGAATCCTCAGTTTATGCCTGGAAGGGGATAATTTAGCAGAATGGGAAAAGTTACAGGAACTTCGCCACGCCCAAGGTTTATCCCTAGAAATTTGGGATGCAGCAAAACTCAAGCAGTTCTGTCCTCAAGTCGAGAATGACAAAATTATAGGTGCTGTTTACTCTCCAGGCGATCGCCAAGTCGATCCTGCAGCACTGACTTTGGCATTAGTTGATGCTGCAAGATATCGTGGCGTCACTTTCAAATTTGGTGTCGATGTTTTAGGCACAGACACAGAACATACCCACATTCCTTCCCCTCCCCCCCTTGGAAAGGGAAACAGGGAAGAGCGAAAATGTCATCAACTCAAGACAACAGAGGGAAAAATCGCAGCTGATTGGTTTGTCTTGGCAGCTGGGCTGGGTTCATCTCATCTATCGGCACAATTAAACCAGATGATTGATATACGCCCAGTTTTGGGACAAGCTTTGCAGGTTCGCTTGGGATCTTTTCTGGGAGATCCAAACTTCCAACCAGTCATCACAGGCCATGACGTCCACATCGTTTCCGTTGGTGGCGGCGATTACTGGGTTGGTGCAACAGTTGAATTTCCTAACAATGGTGATGAGGTACCACCTGACAAAGAACTGCTTGAGTCCGTCATCCAACAAGCAGTTTCCTTTTGTCCGGAATTAGCTAAAGCAACAACCATTCGTACATGGTCTGGCTTACGTCCCCGACCGGAAGGACGCCCCGCACCCGTCATTGGTCTGCTATCAGGGTATAGTAATGTCCTGTTAGCTACAGGGCACTACCGCAACGGCGTTTTACTGGCACCAGCTACTGCTTGCGCGATTCGTGAGATGATCGTTGGTAGCGATAAATAATCTGCCAGTCACAGGGAATGGGGAACGGGAAACAGGGAACCGTTGGGCACTGCCTACAACCCTCTTGCTGAAAGTAGGGTGGGCAGTGCCCACCAACCTCTTAACAAATCTTAAAGAAAGTAGGGTGAGCACTGCCCACAACCCTCTTGCTGAAAGTAGGGTGGCCACTGCCCACCAGCCTCTTAACAAATCTTAAAGGAACTGCACACCATCCTCTCTGTAGATCGTAATCGGAACTACAATTTAGGGTTTTCAGCAATTCTCAATAACAAACCACCTTTTCAACATAACTTTTTTGTAAACATTCAATTCAAAAAATGACAATAACAGAAAACAAAATTCAAGCAGGGTCATTAGAATGGTTTTATCGCGAGTCCGAGCCAATTGGTAGAACTGATTTACTACCCGTTTTATTACTACACGGCTTACCATCACAAAGTTACAGCTGGCGCAACATAATGCCCGCTTTGGCACAACAAGGAACAAAATCAATTGCACCAGATTGGATTGGTTTTGGTTTCTCTGCAAAACCCGAGAAAAGAGATTTTGCTTATACTCCTGAGGCTTTTCTAACTGCGTTAGAAGAATTTATCAAAGCTATAAAACTTCAACGTTTTTCCTTAGTTGTGCAAGGTTTTTTAGGTTCTGTAGGTCTGCAATACGCTTTACGTCATCCAGAACAAATAGCAAATGTAGCTATCCTCAATACACCCATTTCTAGTAACGCAAAGCTACCTTGGAAAATTCAACAAATGGGTTTACCCTTTGCAGGTGAAATGATGACCCAAGACCCCCTACTTGTTGACCGTACTCTAGAAGGTGGTAGTCGATATGTCATAAAAGATGCCGATTTAGATGTTTACCGCAAACCGTTTTTGAAAAGTTCTGCACCAGGCAGAAGTCTATTGGCTACTATTCGCAATTTACAGTTAAACTCGGCAATGGCAGAAATTGAATCTGGCTTTAAACAATGGCAACAGCCAATTTTAATCCAGTGGGGTACGATAGACCCTTGGTTATCTACAGACGTAGCACAAAATTTTGTGAATTCACTGCCTCACGCTGAATTAATTAAACTTAATAATGTAGGACATTATCCCCAAGAACACCATTCCGACACAATTCTTCAAGACCTTTTACCTTTTGTTCGTGTAAAAGCTGATTGATAGAATTCAGGAAGTCAAGGATAAGCTAACAAAATGTAACGCACTATTTTTGGTAACGCGTTATGGTACAAATGTTGAGATATTAGCTGAAAATAGAAATAAAATATGGGGATCGGATAGGATTGCTGTATAGCACCTCGAAATTATTGATTTGTGCCAAAAAAATCTTTTGATGGAGATTAAAGAGTCATGGCCTATTCCTGGTTTAAAGCTTTTCACATTGTTGGAATAGTGGTTTGGTTTGCTGGTTTATTCTATCTAGTACGTCTTTTTATCTACCATGTTGAAGCGAACCAAGAACCGGAACCAGCACGCACGATACTAAAAAATCAGTATCAAATTATGGACAAGCGGCTCTACAACATTATTACCAATCCGGGGATGTTCGTGACGGTGGCAATGGCAATTGGTTTATTGACTACCGAACCAGAAGTTCTCAAACAAGGTTGGTTACACGTCAAACTGGCATTTGTCCTTCTTTTGATTGGCTACCATCATTACTGCAAGCGCCTCATGAAGCAATTGGCAAAGGACGAATGCAAATGGACTGGTCAGCAGCTGCGTGCATTCAATGAAGCACCTACAGTGATGTTAGTCGTTATTGTCTTGCTAGCTGTGTTTAAGAACAATCTACCCACAGATATTACCGCTTGGTTGGTTGTAGGTATGATTATTGCTACGGCAGCGGCAATTCAGCTTTACGCAAGAAAGCGCCGTCTAGATAAGGAAAAGCTTACAGAACAATTGCCACAGCAACAAACTAGTTAATTCCCTAAATTTCCTACGGGCGGGGTTCCCGCCTGCAGGGCTTTTCTCCCTACGAAAGCTATTCGTTAGACTATAAACAATCCTAATTATTGTCGTGATTATGATGTCAATTGAACAACTGATCCAAGAAGCCCTTGCGTTACCTAGTGTATCGAGGGCAATTCTAGCAGAGAAGTTGGTAGAAAGCCTTGAGTTTGACCTAGACGAGACCATTCAAACATTGTGGATAACAGAAGCGAAGAAACGCCGAGATGAAATTCGTCAGGGTATCGTTCAAGCAGTTCCAGGCGAAGAAGCCTTGGCTGAAGTTAGACGGCTTTTGCAGCAATGAAGTATGTATTTCATCCAGCAGTGTTGACGGAGTACTCTGAAGCTGTTCAGAACAGTAACTATTTGATACCTAATAATATTAATATTAATTTAATTAAGAAATGTAAAAAAATAGATTTTATACATCAGACATCAGTATGTCAGATAAACCATTGGGTCAACCCCGTCCTCTATGGCGCGTGATTTTTTTATCTGGTGCCACCTTATTGCTTTACTATGGGTGGTACAAGTGGATTATTCAAGAAGAATTAAGGCGCTATAACGGTTATGGTTGGTCAGGAACCTTGTGTTTGGCACCGTTTGTATTAGGTGTAGCTGTTCCTCAGTTACTGCGAATATTCGATCCTGATGTCCCAGGATGGTTTGGTTGGTTTTCTTTATTAGGTGTTGTTTGGATCTACATTGTGCAGTTCAGGTTATACAGAACCGTCAACGAACTGTACCGTCAAGCTGGAATGAAAGAACCTTTGGTGATTTGGTGGCTATTTATACCAGGGTTGAATTTAATTGTTGGCTTGAGACAAATTCACTTTTTAAGTCAATTTTGGGCAAAGGAACAGGGAATGGTGGTGAAGGACTTTTTGGCTGAGAACATTCCTTTACTATCAGCTAATGCCAGTTGAATTTACCTCCCTTAATCCACGCCACTTGCTATAAGTCGGGGAACCCGCTTTCTTCGCAGTGGCTCCCCCTTATCAAGCAATACGGTTCAGATAAGACCAGAAGCCTGATTGGGAAGACAACGTAGAGACGCGCCATAACGTAGAGACTAAGCATGGCTGGTCTCTACAACGTGATTATTGACACACCAGCCTTAACTGAATCGTATTGCCTTATCAAAGGGGAAACTAGAAATCAAATTCCCTCCCCTTTATAAGGGGAGGGTTAGGGAGGGGTATGAAACGGTAAGCTTACAACTTTACAAAACTCATAGTTTCACTTCGCAAACTTCTCATATACTCACCCAGTGATTGTGCCCCCTTTTCAACAAACAGCTTGACGGCTTGTGTACCAATAACTGCAATATCAGCTCGCCCCTTTAAATATTCGATATCTTCTTTGGTTTGAATTCCAAAACCAACACTAATTGGTAAACTAGTTGCTTCTCGAACACGCTGTATGTAACTGTCAAAATCTTCTGAAAAATTGGTGCGATCGCCTGTCACCCCTGTACGAGCAATACAATAAACCATTCCACTTGCCATTCCTGCAATTTCTTGAATTCGTGAATAACGTGTTTTAGGAGTTAAGAGAAAAATAGCGGCGATCTCATTGATTTTACAGATTTCCAGGTACTCGGCAGCTTCTTGAGGAGGTAAGTCAGGGATAATAATTCCCGCCATGCCGATTTTAGCTGCTAACTTAATAAATTTCTTAATTCCGTATTTGAACAGAATATTGTAGTAAGTCGTGATGAGAAAGAGAGTGCGAGGGTATTTCTTCACAATTTCTCTGGCAAGCTGAAAACAATCGTTGACAGTCGTGCCATTTGCCACTGCCTCTTGATTTGCCTTAATCAAAACAAGTCCATCTGCTACAGGTTCTGAAAATGGGAATTGTAATTCAATCAACTCAACACCTGCATTGACAAGTGAATTAATAGCAACTCTATTACTTTCAAATGAAGGATATCCAAGGACAGTGTGAGACATCAATAAAATGTCTTTTTGACGGCGAAGCTCAACGATGCGTTTCTCCAGAGTGGTGGTGAAGGTATTGGTAACCGATAATGTTTTCATGAGTCTTTTCCTTGTTCTGTCTCTTGATTTCCTGCAGTTAACTCAATTGTTCTATTTTGTTGCTTAAGAATTCTTTCCACGAAGTATCGCCCAAGGCATTTGCAATTGTGAAAATATCTTTGTCTCCGCGTCCTGATTGGTTAATAACAATACAATTTTCGTTGGAAAAGCGAGGTGCATCCTTAAATGCTTGAACAAAAGCGTGGGTAGACTCTAAAGCTGGGATAAGACCTTCTTTACTAATGCAAATTTTGAGAGTATTTAAAACCTCTTGGTCTGTGGCTGTACTGACTTGAATACGCCCTATTTCTAATAAATGTGCTAGTATTGGCGATACACCAATGTAATCTAAACCTGCAGCAATTGAATGGGTTTCTTGCATTTGCCCATCATCATTTTGTAAGAAATAGGTTTTATAGCCCTGAGCCACGCCAATTGTTGCATCTTTTGATGTAAGACAGGCTGCATGCTTTTTTGAGTCAAGACCGCTTCCACCTGCTTCTACACCAATCAATTGAACACTAGACTCATCCAAGAACCCACTGAAAATTCCAATAGCATTGGAACCTCCACCGACACAAGCATATACAGCAGAAGGAAGTGTGCCAGTTTGTTGTAAAATTTGTTGGCGTGCTTCCATCCCAATGACAGACTGAAACCAAGACACCATTTCGGGATATGGATGTGGACCACAGGCTGTTCCAACTATGTAATAAGTTGAATCCATGTTCGCCGACCAATCTCGAAGTGCTTCATTCATTGCGTCTTTTAGAGTTTGGGTTCCTGTGGATACTGGGATAACTTCTGCTCCGAGTTTTTGCATCCAAAAGACATTAGGATATTGGCGTTTAACATCTATGGCCCCCATGTAAACTGTGCATTTTAGTCCAAATTTTGCAGCGATGGTTGCTGTTGCTACACCATGCTGACCTGCCCCTGTTTCGGCAATAACTCTTGTTTTTCCCATTCTTTTAGCAAGCAAAGCCTGCCCTAAAACACTATTTAATATGTGTGCTCCTGTATGATTTAAATCCTCACGTTTAATAAAAATTTTGGCTCCACCTAAATATTTTGTTAAATTTTCTGCATGGGTTAGTGGTGTCGGACGGCAGGAGTAGGTAGATAACAAAAATGTAAACTCTTGCCAAAAGGTAGGGTCTAAACGTGCAGCTTTATATACTCCAATCAGATCTTCAAATGTTTCATGTAAAATTTCGGGAATGAATTTACCCCCAAATTCCCCATAGTAACCATTATGGCTTAATAAATAGGGAGAAGAGAATTCTGAATGAAAATACATCATTTTTAAAGACGAAGTTTTATTTATAAATAGCAGAGAGGGTTGAACCTCTCTGTTACTTACGATATCTCTATACACTAAGTTCCACTTACAAACAGTAGAGAAGTTCAACCTCTCTGTTACTTACCATAAGAGAAAAAAAACTATATGTCCAATATTTAGTTAATTGAAAGATTATACTTTATACATATAGTATGTTAAGAACTGTAATATCATCACTTACCACTTATCGCTGTTTACTAGTAACTATTCAGTGATTTCGATCATGGAACTTCGACACTTACGATATTTCATTACTGTTGCAGAAGAACTGAATTTTACTCGTGCTGCCGAGCGCTTACATATTGCTCAACCACCACTGAGCCAGCAAATAAGCGATTTAGAAGCAGACTTGGGCGTTAAACTGTTTGAGCGTAGCAAGCGCCCACTCCAGTTAACGAGCGCAGGAAAAGAATTCTTAAAAGAAGCACGTTTGATTCTTTCTCAAGTGGAACAGGCAACTCAACTAGCACAACGAGCCAGCCGTGGTGAGGTTGGACATTTGATTGTGGGGTTTAACAGTTCAGCAACTCAGAGTGTTTTACCCGAAATTCTCACCCGTTTTCACGATCGCTTCCCAAATGTAGAACTCATTTTACGGGAGATGGATTCTTACAACCAAATCCAGAGCCTTCTTAGTAACCGAATCGACTGTGGTTTTCTGCATTCACACAATCAGAATCATACCAACCTGAGTTATGCATCTGTACTAAAAGAACCAGTGATTGTTGCTTTGCCCGTCGGTCATCCTTTAGCGAAGGAGTCTTTAATTCCCCTAAACCAACTAGCACAAGAGTCTTTTATTTTGCCCGTACATCATACAGGGCAAGGATTTTACAACCAAGTTATGAATCTTTGTCAGCAAGCTGGTTTTACTCCAAAAGTAGTTCAGCAAGCTGTGTGGTTGCAAACAGTTTTGGGATTAGTCGCTGGTAGAGTTGGTGTTGCCATCGTTCCAGCTTCCATGCAAAATCTTCAGAGAAAAGGGGTAATTTATAAAGCATTATACGACGAAACGTTTGAAATAGAAATTGTTGTGGCTTGGAGACGGAATGATTTGTCTCCCGTGCTTCATGAATTCCTTAAATTGGCTTCTCTTGTACAAAAATCCTGCACTATACCTTTGCCTGACGCATATCCTTTTTAAGGCAGCTTTTACAGTATAAACGTAGTAAAAAATACAAGTTCTCGTCACATAATATCTACCTTTAGATAGTAGAGCACCCTTCCTTATTTGCAAACACTAAAATTGGATAACAATAACATCCTTATTCTTCCCAGTCATCTTATCTTTTTGATGGTTGGGAAGTTTCTTATCTCAAGTCATAAATTTTTTCAATTCCTTTCTACCTTTAGATAGATCCTAGGGGTGCTTGTGCGCTAACAATGTTAAATACCGCATTTAGATTGTAAAAAATGGTACAATTAAAAGAGAAATTCCGGTTTGTCATAGAAAAAAGCCCTCTCGCCATTGACGAACAAGAGAGCTACGGTGTGGTGTGAGGAGCAAACTGAATGTTTGCTTTTACTAGTGTAGCAATTGAGAATGAAGTTATGGTGACAATTATCTAAAAAATATGCAAAAAGTCATGGATGGTTGAGGGAGAAGGGAGAAGCAAACAAGGGAGCTAAAGCATTTTTTCTAAGAATTGCTTAGCGCGATCGCACTGAGGATTTTGGAAAAACTCACTAGGCGTGGTATTTTCCGCCAAATATCCTTGGTCTAGGAACATAATCCGACTCGCAACTTCTCTAGCAAATCCCATTTCATGAGTGACGATTGCCATAGTTATGCCTGTTTGAGCCAAAGCTTTCATCACCTCTAGTACATCCTTAACCATTTCCGGATCTAAAGCAGAGGTTGGTTCATCAAACAAAATCATCTCCGGTTCCATAGCCAGTGCGCGGGCGATCGCGACGCGCTGTTTTTGTCCGCCAGACAGTCGTGCAGGATAGACATCTGCTTTTTCAGCCAAACCTACCTTAGTCAGCAATTCTAACCCCTTGTTCCTTGCCTCCTGTTTACCCATCCCCTTCACCTTAATAGGAGCATAGGTAACATTTTGCAACACCGTCATGTGAGGAAAAAGATTGAAGTGTTGAAACACCATAACCAAGCGTTGGCGAACTTTAGCGATATTTGCTTTAGATTTGGTCAGATCGTAATCTTTGAAATAAATTCTTCCTCTGGTAGGACATTCCAACAAATTCATGCAGCGCAGAAAAGTTGACTTCCCCGACCCCGAAGGACCCAAGATAGCAACAACTTCCCCTTGGTAAATTTCAGTAGAAATATCTTTAAGTACGTCGAGTTTACCAAAGGATTTCCACAAAAATTCAGTACGAATAACAGATTCACTCACTTTGCCTCAACCTCCTTTCGAGTGCAGATGCGCCAAAGGTCAGACCCATGACTAAAACATAGTAAATTAACCCAGCAAACAGCAGGGGTTCAAAGTAGATATATTGATTAGCTCCGATAATTTGAGCACTGCGTAAGATTTCCACCACACCAATAGTTGATACCAAAGCGGAATCTTTTAACAGCCCAATGGTTTCATTCACCAAAGCAGGGAGAATGTTTTTCAATCCTTGAGGCAAAATGATGTCCCACATCATCAGCCAATAAGGAACACCCATTGACATTGCTGCCTCACGCTGTCCCTTATCAACGGCTTGAATCCCACCTCGAATGGTTTCTGACATATAAGCCCCAGAGTTGAGGGTAAAAGTCAGCACTCCTGCTTGCAAAGCTGGTATATCATAGCCAGTTAACTGAGGTGTTGCATAGTAAACCAACGCCAACTGCAAAAGCAGTGGTGTACCTCGAAAGATAGAGGTATAAGCGTTGGCAAGCCAGCCCAATGGTTGTATACCAGAAATCTTGAAGAGGGATAGTACTGTTCCCCAAATTAGACCCAAAAAGACTGACAATACAGTGAACAATAAAGTTAAAGGTATGCCTTTAAGAATAAACGGAATATCTGAAACAATTCTGCCGAAGTCTAAATTTAGTCCACCTTGAGTGGCTGGTGCTGTGGACGAAGCCGCGTCTATTGCTGTGTTGAGAGAAAACCACTTTGTTGCCAGTTTTTCCAGTTCGCCACTGTCCTTCATTTGTTGAAGAACTTTGTTAAACGGTTCTACTAAAGGAGAACCTTTGGGAAAAGCTATTGCCGAACCAGTCTCCTCTTCTGCTGAGGGGATGATGTTAAACTCTAAATCCGAGTTAGCTTGAGCAAATCCCTTGGCAACAGTATCTTCGACAATTGCAGCATCAATTCGTTTTGATTTGATTTCTTGAATGGCTTCAGGGACTTTGTTCAGTTGCTTTAACTGTAAATTAGGAACTTTTTGAGCTATTTTCTTGGCGTTTTGCTCCTGGATTGTCCCTAGTTGGACGCCAACTGTTTTACCAGATAAGTCTTCTGGTTTTGTTAGATTACTACCTTTAGGTGCAACGATTGTATCTTTTGCTTCATAATAGATGATGGAAAAATCCACATTTTTCCGACGTTCTGCTGTGGGCGTCATCCCAGCCATCACAAAGTCAGCCCGTTGTGCCTGAACTGCGGGAATCAAACCGTTAAAATCAGATTCCATCACCCGAAGCTTGAACCCAAGTTCTTTGGCAATGGTGTTGGCAATGTCAATGTCAAAGCCAACAATTTTCCGTTGACCGCCCTTAGTGTCGTAGTACTCGTAAGGAGGGTAGTCGGGGGATGTCACCATCGTCAGCGTGTCTTTGCCAACTGATGGAGCTGCGTGCAGTAGATTTCCTGAACTGATTGTGGTGCTAATTGCGATCGCGGCTGCAAATAACAGCGTCAATAAAAATACTTTACGTTTCTTCATCGATGTAGTAACAAGATGCAGCTGATTGAGCAGCAAGTTTTCGCTTAATTCTGTAAATAGAATCCTTTGAGTTATTCCACCAGCAAAAGCAGGCAGTTTTGATGAAATTTTGGCAGTTTCTCTCTGATTGGTCTTCTATCTGTGCAAATATTTTTCCTATGGCTAAAGATGCATTTTAAAAACCTTAATCCCCCAATACTCATAAAAAATAGGCTTGACATGAAAAATGTTGTCATTATCACCCAACAGGGTGAATCTAGGCTCCATATGACTCTGATACAACAAGTGAAAATTTAACTTGACATGAATTTAATTCGTCTTTTCCTGAATACCTCTTGGAAAAACATTGTCCTTGCAGTGTTCACTGGGCTACTAAGTGGTGCGAGTACTGCAGGGCTGATTGCACTCATCAATTTGACTCTCCAAGGAACAAATCTGCCAAATAGTACACTTGCTTTCGGCTTCTTGGGGCTTTGTGTCTTGCTTTTGATTGCAACAACTGTTTCTCAGATGTTTATCAGTCGATTAGTAGAACAGATTATCTACGATCTGCGATTGCTTTTGACTCGTCGTATTTTGGTATGCCCATTGCGCCAAATAGAGGAGATTGGCATCCCTCGACTACTGGCAGCACTGACGCAGGACATAGTCGCGATCGTCAAACGCAAGAGTATCTGGAAAAACTTCAACTCGAGCACAAAGTAAAAGTCAATAATGGTGCCTTCTCGACTACAGCATTATCCCAAGGACAAAGAAAACGCCTTGCTCTGTTGACAGCTTATCTTGAAAATCGGGCAATTTATGTCTTTGACGAATGGGCTTCAGACCAAGACCCCATGTTCAAAAAGATTTTTTACACCCAACTTTTACCAGAGTTAAGAAACCAAGGCAAAGCTATAGTAGCAATCACTCATGACGATCGCTATTTTGACCTAGCCGATCTGCCCAGAGGGCAGGAGCGAAGCTATCGCATCGTGAAATTAGACTACGGCAGGATTGAGTATAACAAGCAACTGCATAATAAATTATAAAAATTCAATAGATCGGTAGAAATAAAACCAGTTATTTTAAGTAATATTACGCAGTCCGAGAAATGGACTGCAGCTACAAGTCTACTCTGTAATTTCCTTACCTACCAACACCTACAAAAATTTCCCGCGCTCTATCAATTTGTTGGCGTACAGCATTTGCACTAGCGTGTAGAGCACTTATTTCAGCATCTGTAAGGTTTAACTCTGTGACGGTTGTGCAGTTCAATTCCCCTTGCCTCCATCAAATCCAGTGCCAGCCCTTGAGGCATGCCTGGAATAATATCCAGCAGAACGACATCTGCCAAGTTTTTTTCAGCAATGCGTTGGGCTAGGGTACTGCCAACTTTACCAGCACCGATAACGGTGACACGGGGTGAAGGACACTTTTTTGAAAGGGAAGGGGAATTGATTATCATAATTAGAGTATCTTTGCGCTTTGGTTGATGCACAGCCACCAGCTACCAGCTATCAGTGATTGATAGCCTTTAGCTAATGGCTTACTACTTAAATTCCTCAAGTTGATCCAGGCGCAGCCAGATGTTTGGTGTTGGCACTTTCCCAAATTTAACTAGGGCGTAGTCGCCTTTGAGATCGACAACTTCACCTTTAGTTTCAAACAAGTAGGAAGGAAAGCGAGTGTCACTGGCTTGTGCTTCTATACTGTTCTCCAGCTTTTCGCGGATGGCACGAACCAAATCTCCTTTTTTCACAGCCATGAGGAATCCTCTTGAGTTTGTACACTGTTTTATCAAGGATTTTAACCCGTGCCTAGTTTTTATTCTGTAAAGATAAAATAGAAACTGAGGACTGTAGCAGATGTACGCAGATGACATTCAAAGAATTACCTGCCCTCATCAGCATTGATGAAGGATTTGGAATTTAAAGTTACATGATATTGGCTAGATGTACTTTTAATTTTTATACATTAAGCTGTTTGCTATTTAGATGCAATAAGTGAAATTTTGAATAACTTATCGTTGGCACTGCGAACAATAATGACTTGAACGGCCAGCCAACCTAGTACGGTGAATGGCAGTGCCACAAACTCGGCAAGGTTCCCCAGTGCGGTTGTAAACCCACGCAACACCACCGTAGTTACCGTTGATGCCCTTGACGTTTAAGAAATTACTAAAAGTGGTGCCACCAGCCTCAATACTGGTTTCTAACACCCGAATAATGCGCGATCGCAGAACCTCGATTTGCTCTCGCCGCAAATCCGTACACAAGGTTTCTGGGAGTATGCCACTTAAAAATAGTGCTTCATCAGCGTATATGTTGCCCAATCCCGCCACGACTGATTGATCCAGGAGTGCTGTTTTGATTGGGCGGCGACGGTTGCTGAGTTTACTTGCTAGGTAATCGACAGTAAATTCCGGTGAAAAAGGATCGATTGCTAGTTTTGCCAAACCAGTGATGATGGTTTCTGGGGCTTTGTCTGGGGGAACCCACCACATTTGACCGAAGGTGCGCTGGTCAACAAAACGCAATTCATAGTTATCTTGAAAAAACAATCGAACTCGCGTGTGCTTGTGCAACGGTTCATCTTGATGCAGCCACAACAGTTGACCGGTCATTCTTAGATGAACCCCCAGCCAGCCTGAAGAGCATGAGGGGAAGATGGAAGGGGGGGATTGGTGGACAATTTCTTTTTCCTTATCCCTGGTGAGTCTGATTGTCCCCTTGTTCTCCATCAGTTCGGCTAGGAGATATTTACCGCGACGATGCCAACTGGCGATGGCATGACCACTGATTGCACTTAAAAACTCGTCTGGTGAGAATGGATAGGCAATTGTGCGATCGAGGAGGACATCTCCACCTGTCATTTCTTGATTGAGGGTTAATTGATTTAAGCCACGTCGGACTGTTTCAACTTCAGGCAGTTCTGGCATCTGTTCGGTAAGCGTGAAGAGATAAAAGACAAGGGAGACAAAGCAGAGGGGGAAGACAAGGTAGAGTGGGGAGAAAAGCCAGAGGCAGAAGACAAGGTAGTAAATTCCCCCAAGTCCACCTTCCCTTTCTCATCCCCCAAGTCCACCTTCCCAAGTCCACCTTATCCCCCAAGTCTTCTTTTACCCCATCATATCTGGCGAGAGCCCGTTACTTTTTCGCCTTCTTAGGAGCTTCAACCTCTATTAATTCTTCCAAGGCGAAGTTGTTGGTGCTAACACCAGCGTAATTGACGTTGTTAAAACGGACGATGACTGGGTATTTGATACCGCTTTGGTCAACAGTTGCCACGGTTCCTATATCTTGATACCAGAAGGATTCCGGGCGGAGAATACGGACTTTAGAACCACGTTGAACCATGAGTTTTTTCCCTTTTACTTATCAATCGCCAATCTAGTAGGCTAATTGATTTCAATTTACAGGTTTAAGGGCTCTTACAGGCGCTTTGTTAAGTTATTTGTCTGGCAAGAGGCACGGGGTGCAGGAGACGCTGGAAGAAAAAAGAAAATTTTATCCAGATTTACAGATTCTGTGTGTGGATCTCTATAGGTAGCTCAGACTAAGCTCATGTGTGTAACAGTTACACGCGTTGTATTAGGGTTGTGGGTGGTGGGTCGGCATTCAGCTAGTGGTTCCATGGCTTATGAATCTGGGATTTTGCCACCGATTGCTAACCACTGACCTCTACCTAAAACCTAGGAAACTTATTTGATTAGTTTTCGTCCACAGGGTTATCTCAAAGCAATCTATCTTTATTGGGACAAAAAAGAAATAGGGGCAATGGTAAAAAGAGGTAACGGAATGATTTCTTCCCCTGCTTTACAGCAGTTGCTATAGGAAGGGGGAAGAAAGCCAACGCTTCTGCCTCATGCCAGTTGCTTCAACTAGTGGACACTGGAACAACGCGTTACTATCCCTGTCGTGTGACAGTAGCAACAATCGAAGAGAACTCCCGGTTCGTGTTCGTACTTCTCGGTTGCAGCACACTGTCTCCTTCGCTCTACCATCTTTCTTTGTTCCGTAATTTTACTAGCGAATCTCTGCGTCCTAGGGCATAAGTGGGTGAAACCTACCTTGACAAAGACCCTGGGATCGCATATTTTCTTTGGACGCAAGTACTTTTTTTGGGTAAGCCTTATGCTTTAGTCAAGACAAACACACTTCCCTCGTTTCCCCTGCCAATACGCAAATTGCTGTCTAAATAGGTAATGTCCAACCAGCCTTGTTGTTCATTACTGTTTAGAGCAAAATCAATGGCAGTAAATTTTTTACCATCCTCAATTTTTTGGATAAAATTATCGGGAGATTGGTAATCTAATAAACGTTGAAATCCGACAATGGAGCGCTCAAATTTTACATTAACCCGCCGCTCTGATACAGGTTCAAATTTTGCAGCAACACTGATTATGGTTTCTAAAAATGGTAAGCCATAAACTTCAGCGATGTTGTATATACTATTAGTTTGTATGCGAATACACTGGAAAATTTGACCGAGCTTGTATAAGGGGAAATTATCAAGATTCAATAGGGCTCTACTTGTGGTGTATACAAGACGCCAGTTGCCTTCTAGCAAATTGGCTGCTTCAAACGGACGCGGTGTAGGATTGTTATATTCCAAGTTTGCAATTGCTACTAAAATCGCTTGTTTCTCTTGTTCGGTCGCAATAAGCCCGCGATTTTTACCAACAATTGCTTCTAAAAGAGCCGCTTTTCCTAACATCGTTACTCCACCTCCAAAACGATAATCTTGAAAAGAGATTGATGGGCCATGTATAGCACCATACCAAAAGCCAATTTACTTTGACTTTTCCCCTTTTAGGAAATAATTTTGTCGGATTTGTGAAAAAGGGGTTGAATTAACAAGTAAATCGTGCATTATCAAGTGATAGACTCTAAGTGTCTAGTTATCATCAACATATAGTGTCTTCGTTAATATGCTAAATTCTCCACTGCGTGAAGAACCCCGTAATCGACGGGCACCCGTAATACCATTAAAACAAGAATCCTCTTTATTGGACTGGTTGCAATCAGCTAATCGTCTTATTGCCCGTGATGTCCACGAACCCGAGTACCGGGACGAAGAAGAAGAAATATCAGAGTTTTTAAGTACTGAAGACGGAATTAACGATTATGACTTCGATGACGATGACGATATCGTCCCGGATGAAGATTAGCTAATTCTGGCTAGAGACGTATAGCATAATTAATCCTCTTTGTATAGTTTTGCAAGTGTGGAGTGAAGGGAAATTTCCGTGGACGCTAAATTATCTCCTAACCAAGGGTTAAGTATCATTAATGGCATAGGTTTAGCCTCCCTACTCGGTGTAGGACTGGGTGTATCAGCGCTGATTCTAGATCTGATGGCAAATAGAATGCCCTGGCAAGGTATATCGCTTACCTTACCTCTACTTTTCTGCGCGGTCGTTTCCGCCGGAGTTGGTTTCTGGGCAGTACCAGTGCTACAAGCGCTGAAAACTGGGCAAATAATCCGCGAGGATGGACCTCAAGCTCATTTGAAAAAAGCAGGTACGCCAACAATGGGGGGCATATTCTTTGTTCCCGTTGCAGTCTTGTCCGCCTGCATCTGGTCTAACTTTGCAACAGAAGTACTTGCCGTTTCTGCTTTAACATTAAGCTACGGGTTGATTGGCTGGATCGACGACTGGCAAATTCTCCGCCGCAAGTCGAATAAAGGCATGTCTCCACGCATGAAAATGGCTTTGCAAATTACATTTGCAGTAGGGTTCTGTCTGTGGCTTTTGATCTCTCATCCCGCTCATATTACGAACATAGCTTTACCTTTTAATTTTTATCTACCTTTAGGATTACTTTTTTGGCCCCTAGCAGGCTTTGTGCTCGTAGCAGAAAGTAATGCTACCAATCTCACGGATGGCATTGATGGTTTGGCAGGTGGAACGGTAGCGATCGCATTCTTAGCTTTGGGTGCTTTAGTAGCGCCTACTTCGCCTGGATTAATGGTTTTCTGTGCTTGTTTAAGTGGTGGCTGTTTGGGTTTCTTAGCCCACAACCGCAATCCTGCACGAGTTTTCATGGGAGACACTGGGTCCTTGGCTTTAGGAGGTGCTTTAGCAGCCGTAGGCTTGCTGACTAACAGTCTGGTAGCACTGTTTATTCTCAGCGGTATCTTCTTCGTAGAAACCCTTTCTGTTATGGCGCAAGTCAGCTACTACAAAGCTACAAAAGGTCCTGATGGGAAAGGTAAGCGCCTGCTGAAAATGGCACCGTTACACCATCATTTGGAACTTTCCGGTTGGTCTGAGTTACAAGTTGTTGCTGTGTTTTACATCATCGGTGCAATTCTGGCTGTTATAGCTTTAACAGTTGGTCAGTTTTGATGTGTTGAACATCAACTTACAGACAGCTTGTTAACCTCCTCAACTTGAGGGGGTTTGTTTTTTTATCACCGCATTTGCCCCACCAGATGAATAAGTTCAGGCAAAATCAGTTTTTCCATAGCCAGTCGCACGGCATTACTGGAACCGGGGAGTGAGAAAATCAGTTTGTTTTGATAAACACCAGCAACGGCACGAGATGCGATCGCCCGCGAACCAATTTCCTGATAACTTAAAAAGCGGAATATTTCTCCAAACCCAGGCAAAGTTTTTTCTAGCAGTTTCTCAATTGCATCGTATGTTGTGTCTCTTGGTGCAATACCCGTACCACCATTAAAAATGACAGCATCTAAATGAGGCTGCTGACCCAGCAATTTGACTTGCTCTTGAATTTGTGCTGGTTCATCTTTGACGATTGTGTAATGTACTATACTGTGGTTGGCATTACGAAGTAATTCCTGAATAAGTTGACCGCTTTTGTCTGTGTCTGGATTGCGTGTGTCGCTGACGGTAACAACTGCACAGGCTACCGTGATATTTGAGGTATCTGGATGGGGAAGATGAGCCATAGGTAAAACTATATATTTGTTAGTGGTTAGTGGATAGCAGTTAGTAGGATAACCAGCAACTAACTACTAACTACTAACTACTAACTACTTACGACTTACTGAATCCCAAACCGTTCTCTTCAGCATACCGCTCCATAAACCGCATAAAGCGATCCCATTGTTCTGCGGACTTCATTGAGTAAACTGCTTCTATTGCTTCTGGCTTGCCGTTGATGAATTTACCCTTCACTTCACGGGTAACGAGTTCTCCTTCTTCATCAATCAGATACATACCCGTAATTTCCTCAGTGCTGCCACTGTCCAAAGCTTTGGGATTTGTGAAGATAAATATCGCCTGACCACTGCCGCCATCACGCGATCGTGTTAAGCGCACTTCTGGAATGACCTCTTCGTTGATACCTCGAGAAAATTGAATTTGAGCCATGATGCGTGAATTTAAAGTTTTGTTATGGTTAATTTAATATTTTCTCATCATTTAGCACTTTGCTCTCTAGAGAGTCGGTACATTAGTCAGGCATGGCGTAAAAACCCGGTTTTTTCGAGTTGAGCCAACGAAAACTCGGTCTTTCCTGCGATCGGAAACCGGGTTTCTGGAATTACCGTATCAATGCTCTCGATACTGCTAAAAATTTTTCTTACGTAAAATTGCTTAAGAGGCTTCTGTTTCTAGTAACAAAGTGACAGGACCGTCATTTTCAATTGAGACTTGCATCATTGCTCCAAATTTCCCTGTTTCCACCCGCAAACCACTTGAGCGCAATTTGGCTACAAAATTGTCGTATAACTCTTCGGCGACTTGAGGGGCAGCCGAACGGTCAAAGGAAGGGCGGCGACCTTTACGACAATCACCGTAAAGCGTAAATTGGCTTACGACCAGCAACTCGCCGCCAATCTCTTGCACGGATTTTTGCCACCGCGCCCCATCTTCTTCACCATCAGGGAACAGTCGCAATTCCAAGCACTTACGCACCATCCAGTCGAGCTCGGTATTCGTATCAGTACTGGCAATCCCGACAAGCAAGTTAAGCCCTCGACCAATTTTGCCAATAATTTCACTGTTAATGCTAACTTGAGATGATTTCACTCTTTGAATAATAACGCGCATAAATAACTACCCCGGATTGTTACCATTTGCAGCTCTAACTCAAACAGGCGATCGTGCTAGGACATTACGTCAGGTGGCGTCGGAGATAGATAATATTGCTGACTCAAGAACCCAGAGCAATGTAACTGCCTCAACAGCAATTTTAGCTGGGCTAGTATTAGAGGAGGAGATGATTCGGCGATTATTGCGGAGGGATTTGATGCAAGAATCAGTCATTTATCAATCTATTAAAGCAGAAGGTCGCGAAGAAGGTCGCGAAGAAGGTCGCGAAGAAGGTCGGACTGAGGGGATTCTAGACGGTATTCGCCTTGTGGCTGTCAATCTGCTGAGAGAGGGAATGTCTTTTGATGCAGTGGCGAAAGTTACTGGTTTATCAATAGAACAGTTACAACAATTTCAACTTCCGGAGACTGAGAATTAAGGAAACTACTAAATAATTCGTAATTCGTAATTAAAAATTCATGAATTACGAATTACGAATTGGAGCACTCGCGAGTTGACCCCCTAGTTCCCTTTTTTCAAAGGTTTGGGGGTCATATAGTTTTGTTGATTGCAGTTGTTTGGCTAGAATCTATTTTCCAAAGCCTTTACCGCGAGAGGTAGAAGGCAAACAGACACAGTTTTCCAGCTGTTTTAGTAAAGTTTCGCGATCGAGATTTTGACCTATCAGCACCAATTGGTTTTTCTTTTCTCCCTTCCACTCATCATCTTCAAGAGTGAAGCGTTTGCCACACAAGTGAAAAATGTGCCGTTTTGGGCTTTCATCAAACCACATAATCCCCTTTGCTCGAAAAATGTTAGAGGGGAGCTGGTTATCTAAAAAATATTGAAACTTTCTAATGGCAAAAGGTCGATCGCTTTGGAATGAGATTGAGGTGAAACCATCATTTTCTACGAAACCCCATCCGTTCGGAACGGCTGACGGGAATGGCGCGAATAGTCCGCAGCCATGCTGGAGCCGCTTTAGAAAACGTTGCGCTGTGGCATGAGAGAGACATTTCTCACAGTTCTGTAGAGCGAGTCATTTTACCAGATGCTTGTATTTTGACTCACTTTATGCTTAAAGAAATAACTGACTTGGTGAAAAACCTGTTAGTTTATCCCGAGAACATGGAGCGCAATTTGAACTCCTATGGCGGTGTTGTCTTTAGCCAAAGAGTACTACTGACATTGATAGACAAAGGCATGAGCCGTGAGGAAGCTTATGCTATTGTGCAACAAAATGCTCACACTGCTTGGAATAAACCAGACGGTAATTTCCGTGACTTAATTGCAAAAGACTCTCGCGTTACCCAAAAGTTATCACCTGCAGAAATTGCAGACTGTTTCGATCCCCAGCACCATCTCAGGCACCTAGAGCAGGTGTATCAAAGATTGGGCATTTAACAGTTACCAGCAATTGATTACCAGTAGTATGGGCACAGCCCACACTACTTTCCCAATAAGGCTTTCCCACCCAAACCACAAAAACTGCATAGCACCATTACTTTACAAAGAACTACTGCCTTTTTTTAAAATACTTGTATAATTTAAAATAAGTATGAGTATTATAGTGCCAAATTTTAATTTTTGTGCCAAACTCTACCTAATGAGGGTAAGTTTCAGCGCCGACCCTTACAAATCCAGTTAAGCGCTAGTTTAGAGTAACTACATGATTGATATCCTAGCCGCACTATCTGCATCTGCGGCGGCAGGAATTAGAATAGCCCTGCCTCTGCTTTTTATCGGACTGCTTCAAGGTGCCAACCTTTGGTCAGATGTTCCAATCCTATCGCACGTTTCTACACCGTTCTTACTGTTCTCGTTAACGAGTTGGTCATTAGTTGAGATATTTGCCTCAAAAAAGCTATTGGGTCAACGAGTGCTACAAGTGTTTCACGTATTACTAGCCCCAATTGTGGGAGCAATTATGGGGTTAGCCGTTGCTCGTGCTACAGCGACTCCAAATTGGCTGATTGCTCTATTGGGTGGCTCACTAGCATTTGTGCTTCAACTTGTTCAAATTGGTTGGTTTTACCGCCTGCGAGGCATACCAATATGGGTAGTCTTCATACAAGACGCTTTGTGCGTTGCTTTAGTATTTTTTGCCTTAGATGCTCCCCAGCAAGGCGGATTAATTGCTTTAATTTTGCTTTGGTTTGCCATTCGCAGTTCTAAGATTTGGTACCGCTGGTATAAGAGAAAACCTCAGCATCAAAACAAATCTCTCACATAACTGGCTTTTGCTTTGTTGCCAAGATTTTGCAGATAGACAGCGATGAATCAGTGATTCTAAATAAATTTTGTAACAATTACTTGCTTTTGTTTCCAGTAGTGCTTAATAAAAATCCCGACATATAGCCGGGATATGTGTCTTTCGACACTCTTGCACTTAATTTATATAATACTTACCCTTAAATCCATTCATCTGCCAAAATGCCGATATACACTGTTTCTAAGCTGTCGCGCAAGCAACAATTAAAAAAAAATTAGACTGCATAAATTTAGACTGCGTAATAGCTTTTTTTCCTTCATGATGGATTTGTCCCCATTTTTCAAAAGACAGTTATGAAAACAACGACCCAGGGTAATCGGAAGCAAACTGCTGTCATTACTGGGGCATCTGGTGGAATTGGCTATGAACTTGTTAAGTTATTTGCCCAAGATGGTTACAATCTTGTCCTGGTAGCTAGAAGCGAACAAAAGCTGACTCAAATCGCAGAAGATTTAAAGCAAAAATACAGTGTTGCAGTCAAAGTCATTACCAAGGATTTATCTATTCCCACAGCAGCATTTGAGATTTTTCAAGAGTTACAGCAAGAAGCTGTAGCCCCAGATGTCCTAATTAATAACGCCGGATTTGCTACATACGGTTTATTTAATAAAACTGACTTAAACGCCGAACTGCAAATGATGCAAGTCAATGTGGTGTGTCTTACCCATTTAACAAAGCTTTTTCTCAAGGACATGGTCAAGCAAGGCTACGGCAAAATATTAAACGTTGCTTCAACTGCTGCTTTTCAACCAGGTCCCTTGATGACGGTTTATTTTGCAACTAAGGCTTACGTCTTATCTTTCTCTGAAGCACTTGCAAATGAATTAGAGGGTACTGGTGTTACAGTGACAGCACTTTGTCCGGGACCGACAGAAACTGGTTTTCAGCAACGAGCTGCAATGGAAGACTCAAAACTAGTGAGCGGTCAAAAAATTATGGATGCGGAAACTGTAGCTAAAATTGGTTATCATGCCCTCATGGAAGGTAAAACTGTTGTCATTCCTGGGTTTAAGAATAAGATATTAGCTCAAAGTGTAAGATTTGCACCAAGAAAATTATTAACTAAGATTGTCAGAAATATGCAGGAACGCAAATGAAGTATGAAATATGAAGTATAAAGTATGAGATAGGTTGTAAACCCCTTCAATAAATTGAGGAGATTTATCCATTTATCAAGCTATTTTTCATCCTTTATCCTGTTGAGAGTGTGGGTTGGGTTGAGGAACAAAACCCAACATTTAATCAAATTTTTGTCGAGCGCTACACAATACATTTGACAAGAGATTTTTCTATCACTTATTTAGTTTTGTCCATAACAAAATATGAAGCACCATGCTATTTGTAACCTAATACTACACAGCACAATGCTTATTTTTCGTTTGAGTTGTAGCACAAAAACATACCGCTAAGACGCTTAATTAATAATGAGTATTCATCCAAACTTAATATGAGAGGTGTTTTTGTAGGAAAATAAGTAGGTGGGCGTAATAACTGATATTTAGAGGTTAACCGTGGGTTTTAAAAGAATTTTAGTTGCTATCGATCCATCACCTGAAGCACGAGTAGTGTTTGAGGAAGCTTTAGAATTAGCCAAAAAAGAGTCAGCAACTTTGATGATCTTCAACGGGGTTGATTTGGGGTCAAAACTTACATATCCAACTGAAATCAAGGAAAAAACCCAAGAAGCTGAAGAATTGCTCCAGACTTACCAGCAAATGGCACAGAAGCAGGGGATTGCAGTGGAATGCCTCTGCCGTGTAGGGGAACCAGGTAAATCTATCTGCAATTTAGCACAAACATGGAAAGCTGATTTAATTGTGCTGGGTCGTAGAGGGTTTAAAGGATTCACAGAAGTTTTGTTAGGTAGTGTCAGCAGTCATGTCCTTCACAATGCACCTTGTTCGATTTTAGTTCTTCAAGGTGAGAGTTTCAACCGTTAAATTTACAAATAAATCTATGGTAGATGGGGGCAAGTCTTTTGATAGGGTTCATCTCTCAAATAGAGTTGCCACTCTTCCTGGGTTAAATTACAGGCCAAGCGGCTGCAAGCCTCCTCAACAAAAACTTCTGGTTGTAAATTCCACAATTGCAATTGATTTAGATAGTTAACAGTCACTAGATATTCACTGTTCCAACTGAAAATCATATGGCTGACACTTCCGTATACTTCGATACTTATCACTTCTTGCTGATTGATCAAATCCCAAATTCTTACAGTATTATCACCAACAGCTGCTGCTAGAAAACGACTACCGGGACTAAAAACCACTTCTCTCACCGCTCTTCCCAATTTGATGGTAGGTAAGATTTCTTTACCGCATAAATCCCACACCTGCATAATACCATCGCTGTCTACAGATGTATCTGAACCATAGAAACCACCAAAGCCAGCAAGATATTTTCCATCTCCACTGAGAGTAAATTCACTCAATTGTTCATTTTCCAGTTTTATAAGCGCAACTTCCTCTTCTTTTAAAACCTGTTGGATTGACAAAGTTTTCTCTTGAAAAATAGGGTCTTCAACGAGGGTGGCAAGATATTTTCCATCTGGGCTTATGCTAACTACTTTAATATTTTCTATGTGCTTAACCTGTTTGAGAGTTGTTAAATCCCAAACTATGACATCACAAATCAAGGCTTCAATGTTATCGTTATAAATCGATGTTAAGTAAGTTAATGTAGTTAAAAATTTTCCATCGTCACTAAAGGCGATTCTCATGATTGATGCATCATGATGTATTGATGTCAATTCTCGATCGCTAGCTAGTTCCCAAATGCGTACAGTTTTATCGTCACCTACAGTAGCAACTAACTCTTCATCGGTACTGAAGACAGCGTAATGTACTCCCTCGTGCTTGATAAAACTTATTTCTCTAGCACTACCTTTTATTAAATAAATTTGTAAACTATTAGCTTGGCTGCAGGTTAGACCCAAATACTTACCCCTTGCACTTACAGTAATGTGATTTATAAATTTTTCTGCATCAAGTTGAATTAGGATTTTGCCATCAAAATCATCAACAATCTGCCAAAGATTTAGCGTATCGCTGTAACCTTTGTTTGGATACCTATCTTCTTGGGTAGCTATGTATTTACCATCTAGACTAAAGGCGATATTTAGAACATAGTTTTCGTGTATTATGCGTGCTACTTCTCTACCGCGAAAGACGTGATACACTCTGGCAACTTTATTAAAACCTTTACCTGCGGTAGCCAAGTATTGCCCGTCTGGACTAAAGACAATTCGACCCAACCAGGTTGTAGGACTATCTGTTAAGTGTGCCACTTGATAGCCGTAAGGGACTTTCCAAATTACTGCTTCTCCTTTCTTATCTCCAGCAGCTATGTACTGACCGTCTGGGCTAATAGCAATGGTATTTATCCATGTGCTATGCTGCACGGTCATCATTTCTTCACCACTGGGTAATTTCCATACTTTAACTGTATTGAGAGTTACTGTTGCAACAAAATATTTACTGTCTGAACTAAATGCCATATCATCAATATTTTCCCCAAGACTTAAGTTGATTTCGATGCTTGATGGGGAAGATAAATTGACTGTTTCATGAATAAGTTTCCGACCACTGGCAAGTTCCCAAACTTGTCGCCTACCTTCTTCAGAATTAGGGCTGTCTTCAACAAATTCAGCTAAATAATTTCCGTCCGCACTAAAAGCGATCGCACTTTGACCGCAAGAAATATCCGGCAGTTTTACCAATGGTAATTTTACAGGGTTCGCTTCTAAAGAACCAGTCAATTGCCACACTCTTCTCAAATTACCACTAATAACAACTATGTAGCGGCTATCCGGACTAAAAACAATATTTTGTACTTCTTCACAATGAGGTATTTGTGCGTATCCCTCGCAACTCAATTGCCAAATTTTGACCACACCATCTTGACCACACGTAGCAGCATATTGACCATCTGGGCTGAGAGTTGCAACTGTTAAATCTTGTTCATACTCTAGACCTGCAACTTTTCTACCACTGGTTATTTCTAACAACTGTATACGATCGTTGGCGATCGCCATGTGTTTGCCATCAGAACAAAAGGTAAATGATTGCGAACAAGCATAACGACGATTGCTTTTTTTAGTGATGCGAAGGATGGAGCGAGGGAGTAAACTTAACCCTTGACGTAGGGTTTGATCGGCTTGGAGATACCTCATTTCCACCCTATTAAATCTTTTCATAGACTCTACAGCTAGCAAAACACTAGATTGTAGTAGACTAATGTCCTCCCTTTGCATTAGTTGTGCTTGAGTTGCTAATAAGCGAGCCAGAGCAATTTGCTCTTGCTGCTGTGAGATTCGCAGGCGTTCCTTAGTTTCCTCAAGTTCATCCTTTCTTTTGTCAATGCTATTTTTCACAAATTCTGTCTCTCGCTGATTTAGCCAGTTCTGATGGACAGGAGATTTTAAGACCTTCTCTAATGCATCAAGACGAGGATTGTTATTCCAGAGATATTCCGGTTTAGACTCAAAGCTGAGATTGTACCAATCATTAACAGCCGGTGTCAGACGCTGACGCAGCAGCAAACCCTTGTTTTCTTGCTCATCGTTCTTCCACTTCTGTAACAAATCCCATCCCCGAACCAAAGCGTCGTGGGCTGGTTCCACATAAGGTTCACCGCTTGGTTCTGTTCCACCAACAATCAAACGCGCATCTGTAAAACGTTGAAGAATTTTCTTTACTCGATGATTTTCTTTAGGATCTGGATACTCAAGTTCGCTCAAAGGTAATCTTCTGCGGGCCAATCCACCACCATCCACTGCCACCATTCGCAACATGACCTTACGAATAGTGTGCTCATAAGCTGGGTCGCACTTTACCAAATTTTTATATTCCTGAGTTGCTCGTTGCGTAAGTGAACCAACAACTCCCCCAAGTTCCCTGTAATCCTCTTCTGTTAAGGCTCTGTTGTCTCCTCTACGCTGCAAATACTTAAAATAAAGTTCGCTCAGGGTAAAGGAAAGGAGCGGTAATGCTCCTGGCATTTGTACCACTTCGTTAATCAATCGTTCCACTAAATCTACAGGCTCAAAATAGAGCACTCGTTCTGCGGCTGGTTTTTCAATCACTTCTCGCAGCTCGTTTTGTGTCATTGGTGGTATTGTAAATCGAGCATCCATCCAACGGGACTCGAAGGCAAATGTCAGAAACTGTGGCTCAAAATCTGAGCGTAATGTCAACACAATACAAAACTGAGAGACTTTCAGTGCTTTTTCCAGTTCGCTCAAAAACTGCTTCCGTTCCTTATCGTTGTGGCACATGGTGACCAATTCCTCAAACTGGTCAATAATTAGCAGTAGCTTCTTCTGAGGATTGGCTTTGCACCAACCAGTCACGACATCTACCAGCGACAAGCCCAGTGGCTTTGAGCCCACAAGTAATTGGTGGTTGTCTGAGAGAACTGCTTCCAATCCCCCACCACAAGCTTGGTAGTTGGTTACTGTTTCATCGTTGAGTGATGGAGAATCGGTTGTTATTTGCTTCCTAACTTGAGAAAGGGCAGTCATTGGAGCCCCACCAGGACGAATTGGCTTCAAAATGTGCCACTGTTGCGTGTCAGAATTGCGTAACTGAGGAATTAATCCAGCTTTCACAAGGCTCGATTTGCCAGTTCCCGAAGCTCCTGAGACTACTGTAAGCTGGCGATCGCACACAAATGCACTTAATTTTTCTGTCAGCTGCTTTCTCCCAAAAAACAACTGAGTGTGAGTTTCATCAAAAGATTCTAGTCCCCGATAAGGATTATTCTGGCAATTCAGCGGCGGTGCGGGAGGTAAGTTCAACTCGTGACCGGGAACTAGAAAAATGTACTCTCCTTTGTCGTGTTTTGGTAGGTGGCACAAAATAGGGGTTTGACGACTGTCGAGTTTTTCGGTTGTTGTCTCCAATTTTTCCCGAAGGTAAAAGTAAAGCTCTGTTGCTGTAATGACTCCATCACCCACAGGTTTATCATCTTTGCCTGGTAGGTAAATATCTGCATCACCACCTAAGGCTTCAAACAGCGCTGCAGCAAAAGGAGAGTGCTGCTTTACCTGTCCGCGATTGGCTAAAAAATCTAAAGCTTTTTGATCGTGAGCCGCAGATGTTATTACTTGCCACGCCCTGTCTTGAATGAAGCGATCGTAGCGTTCTTTATAAATAGTTGGTAAACGCACAACGTTTCTTTTGTGACTTGACCATCGAAATGCACCAGCAAAACAGCAATCAAGGATAACTAGCAAATGCCTGCAAGGCAGGGAGAGCAAAGCATCATGTAACTCTTGCATCAGCAGGTAAGTCTTGATATTACCTAATTGGGCATCAGCAGGCACAAGGTAACCGGATGGTCCATCTTCATTTTCCAAGGCATCTAACGCTATACCGTGTCCGGCAAAGTAAAACAGCACTCTGTCAGTGTCAGTTAGTTTTACAGTTTCTTCACTTATAGGTATTTCCCCTTGCTTAAAAGCCGCAATCAGCTGATTCAACCCTTCCAGGGAAGCATCATTATTTAAGAGCAGCCGGACATTATATTGATAATCTTTAAGAATCCTGGCAAGTTCACGAGCATCAGGGACAGCCGTCTCTAAAGGTGGGATGCCATTAGAGTAATCATTGATAGCAATAATAACGGCAAAATTGCGCTGGAACTCGTACCTGGACATAACTAGAAGTGGTTAGCAACCATTTAATTGTTCAATTCTACTTTGAGATAGTTTTCAGTTTAAGCAACTTATGCATTTGAAGCAACAAAGTTGCTAATAGGTAAAATTTTACTTTTTATTTATGTTTCGCTAGATTGAGAAATGTATCACTCCTCAGGCTGTTTTCCAGTTTAATGCGGTCAAGTTAATGTCAGTTCATAAGCGCTGACACCTTTTGTAGTCAGGACTCACTCATCTAACCTACTAACTTAATATCAATTTATAGTGAACACTTTATCTTCCCCTACTCTAGAAGTACTGGAACCTCTTCCTACGTCAGTGCTGGGTCAAAAAATAGACCCATCAACAAAAATTTCCAAACAAGATATAAGAACTAGTCTTAAAGCATCTACCATTGATGGTATTTTAGCCACTATCTTTTCCAACATTACTAGTGGCGTTTTGCTGGTGAACTTCTTACTTGAATTAGGAGCAACTCCAGTAGAAATCGGGTTCCTATCATCAATTCCCCTGTTGGTAAACTTCTTACAACCCCTAGGAGCATTCATTGCAGATCGCAGGAGCAGCCGTCATTGGTATGTGTTAGCCATTTTTGCTCCTTCCAGGCTGTTGTGGCTGGTGTTACTACTAGGTATCGCATGGATGGTCAGGTTTGGGAATCCTCCCCATCAATTAGTGACTTGGACACTGGCAATCATTCTTATCACCCATGTATTGGGGGCTTTAGGCTCTTCTGCCTGGTTTAGCTGGATGGCGGCTTTAGTTCCCCCACGGTTGCGGGGTCGGTATTTTGGTCTTCGCAATAGTTCTGCAAGCTTGACTAATCTCTTGTGCATGCCACTGCTGGGATTTGGCATTTCGGCTTGGCCTGGTGGTCAAGTGCAGGGTTTCGGTGTGATGTTGTTGGTTGGAATTATCCTTGGGCTAGCCAGTTTAGCCTGTCAGTTTTGGATGGTAGATGTGAATCCGCAAATCACTCATCTTGAAACTTCGCTGCAAAATCGAGAGAACAACCAAGGTTCGCAAGAAAAAGTCAGTATACTTAAAGACATCAATTTTCTAAGGTTACTGCTGTATTTAGGTTTGTGGATGTTTGCAGTTAACCTTAGCGCACCGTTCTTTAATCTTTATATGATGCAAAATTTGGCATTGGATTTGAACGTGGTGACGCTTTACACCAGTTTGGCATCTGGCGCTAACTTAGTCATGCTGGTGTTCTGGGGCAAGCTGGCTGACAGGGTGGGCAATCGTCCACTTTTATTATTAGTGGGTATTCTGATAGCAGTTACACCGATATTCTGGCTCTTTACTGGGGCAGATGCAGTTTCTGTATGGGTCTGGCTACCCCTCATACACCTAGCTACTGGTGGTTCTATCGCAGCAAGTGAATTGTGTATCAATAATATTCAAATGTCCGTTGCTCCAGTGGATCGACCTTCTCAATATTTTGCTCTTGCTGCAGCTGTTGCCGGTGTCGGTGGAGGTTTAGGTTCAACCGTCGGTGGCTTTATAGCTGGGCTAGACTTTGTTGCGGGTTTACCCGGTTTGTTTGCCCTTTCAGTTGTTTTGCGATTAATTGCTCTGCTACCTTTAGTTTTTGTTCGAGAACCACGCAGTCAGTCAGTTATTGAAATATTGCGAAATATATTCCTTATTAAGCCTTTGTCTGAGTCTCCATTGGTGTCAGAGGTGAAAATTGCCGTTGGGGTGGATTGATGAGAAATTGAGGTCGCTTGATTGACCGATCGCACTACAATCAATGAAAAGAGCGATCGCAATAAGCTTATCGGGGGCAAAAGTAGTTTTACTGGTTTTGCCCCGCTTTAGTTAGGAAACGAATGACTCAACAGCTAGGCTAAAATTCACGGAAAGTTTCTGTGTTACTCGAGCCAGAACAAAGGCTTGTTAGTTCTTGACCAGAGTTGTTACAGGGCTGATTTATAAAATTTTTACTTTCACAATATAACATTCCACAACTGTCCGTAAACCACTTTGTCACAATTAAGCCTGTGAACCAGGTTTAATACTTAATAAGCGGGCAAAATGAATACAAGTATATAATGATTTTTTTTAGCGGAACAACGTACTAAAATATTTTTTCGTTATAAATACGATGGTTTTTTAAGTTTTCTAAAGCAAAAGTAGGAATATGAACAGCTAAGTCCGATAGTTTTGTTATATTAGCCAATGAATTATACAAGAAAAAATAACTTAAAAGCAGAAATATTAGTTGTAGATGATACACCAGCAAATTTAGGCTTATTATTTAAAATTTTAGGTAAACATGGCTATAAGATTAGACCAGTCACAAATGGGCAATCAGCCCTTGAGGTTTCTTTAGCCTCTCCTCCAGATTTAATTCTGCTTGATATTCTAATGCCTGATATGAATGGGTATGAAGTTTGTCAAAGGCTGAAAGTTGAACCACACACAAGAGACATTCCAGTTATCTTTTTAAGTGCCCTGAGTGAAGGTTTAGATAAGGCTAGAGCTTTTCATGTTGGAGGAGCAGATTACGTTACAAAACCATTTCAGGTTCAAGAAGTCTTGGCACGTGTTAACAATCAAATCATGATTTTGTCTCAGAAACGACAACTTCAAAGAGAGATTTTACAACGCCAACAAACGGAAGCTGCACTGCGATCGCAATATCAACGAGAGCAAGCCCTAAATCGTATGATTCAAGCAATCCGTGACTCTCTGGATCTGTCTGCAATTTTCTCTACCACTGTTACAGCCATTGGTAATGTGCTTGATGCTCAATGGGTTGGGATTAGGCAATATTCTCCCGAGCAAAAAACGTGGCAAATGGTAGCAGAATATTTATCTCCTTCCATACAAGCTGTAAATAAACAAGAAATACTCGCAGAAGATACTTTTTTAGACATAGATCCGGAACAGTTACAAGTATTGAGTCTAGATGTGGTGAATCGGGCGAGCGCTAACTTAAATATCGACATAGAAAAACAGTATCCCAAAATTTGTTTGCCCATTCCCATTTACTCAGATACTCAGGTTTGGGGAAGCCTTTGTGTCATCAGAGATTGCTCGGTACCGTGGACAAAATCAGATTTACAACTTGCGACAGTTGTAACTGACCAACTGGCGATCGCAATTCAACAATCACAACTCTATCAACAACTTGAAAAAGCAAATCAAGAATTAGAGCGCCTTGCTAACTTAGATGAGTTGACTCATGTAGGTAATCGCCGTCGATTCAATCAAGTTTTACAGCAGGAATGGCGCAGATTGCAAAGAGAACAGTTACCTTTGTCGTTAATTTTATGTGATATCGATAATTTTAAAGGATATAACGATAGCTGCGGTCATCTTTCTGGAGATTATTGTTTGCAAAAAGTCTCTAGCACTATTAGTGTATGCGTCCGGCGTCCTGCTGATTTAGTTGCTCGTTATGGAGGAGATGAATTTGCCATCCTGCTTCCGAATACCCCCTTAACGGGAGCAATGCAAGTAGCGGAACTGATCCGTGCAGAAATACACAAACTCCAGTTACCTCATCCTAAATCACAAACTGAAGGTTATGTGAGTGTGAGTTTCGGAGTGAGTAGCTTAGTTCCTACTCCAGAGGTTATGCCAGAGGAGTTGTTGAAAATGGCCGACCGGGCACTTTATCAAGCCAAACAGCAAGGACGCAATCGGGCACTTGCTTACAGCGATCGCGAGCAATAATATTTGTAGAGACGTAGTATGCTACGTCTCCACGCACTTGGAATATGCACGCTAATCGGGTATCGCACTACTGTTGTCTGGATATTTATCCCACACTCCCTTTGCGGTCAAAGATATAGGATGAATGTCTACTTAAGCTAAAGTCAAATCTAATGGGCGTTCCGTATCATCTTCACCCAAGTACTCACCATTCTGAATTTCTAGAATAATCAGAGGAATAAATCCAGGGTTCTCTACCTTATGAAGCGTTGCAGGAGGAACAAAAGTTGATTCATTTTGGTTCAAAAGTACTTCCTGATTGCCACAGGTTACTTTTGCAGTACCTGAAACAACGACCCAATGCTCGCTGCGGTGATAATGAATTTGTGGTTTGATGCTGTGCTTGGGCTTGATTTGTACACGACTAATTCGATAATGTTCTCCTTCTTCTATAACCTCAACTTTTCCCCAGTATCTCGTACCCGAATGTGAAGACGATGTATTATCTCTTAAATGATTACTATTTTCAGTTTGAGTCATAACGCGTTTCTTAACCACATAACAATTTCCATTGTTTGGCAGTCTAATTGAGTAAATGACTCGTGTATCAAAAACTGTAACCAAGTTTAGTAGACCGAAAAGTTTTGCGATAGCTTCGCGCCTGCCCTTTGGGCAGATCGCTAAAAAATAGTAGTGTATAATACAGCTTCTTGAAGGAATGTAAAAAGTTGATTGCTTTAGACAAAGGATAAGCACAGCTTATGAATAAGCCCCAAAAATCAAGCAAAATCAGCTGGACGGTAAACTCACATCTTGCACCTGAAAAATTGAATGTCAAAACCATAACTACGTGCAAGGGAAATATATCTCTCAATGTTAAGTAAAAGAAGAGACACTACGATGCGAGGAAAAATAGATACGAACATTTCTCACTCCCTTTTTCAAACTAGTCTTCCATATCCTCGGTCATGCCAGCATTTATAAGTGTAATATTGTACTTAGCATTATCGATTTGTCCTGTAGCCCTCATGGTATCCCGAACTAGGTAGTAGATAGCACGAACCTGCGGACCAAAAACAACTTCATCTTCATTTTTGAGATCGTGAGCTGGAATTTTGCGACCGTTAATCATCAAACCGTTGGAACTAGTTTTACCCTTTGCATCGCCATCGACGATTCGGTAATAATAGCCCCGTTTTTTATCATCACGCGGTAGCCTAACGAGAGTGGCATGACGGCGCGAAACAAATTGTGACACAAGGCGAATATCGCACTCCCGATCTCTACCAATAGAGTAAGTAGGACGATCCAAAGTAAACTCTTTACGCCCTTGGTCATCTTCTATTATCAGTAAATGGCTTTCATGAGAGTTGTTGTTGGGGAACGATCAAGATTGCGCTCTGGTAAGGAACTATTCTTACACTTCAAGACTGGAGTTGAAAATTCTGCAATCCCTGCCATTTGAATTGCATTACAACCAAATTCATAGGCAGTTTCAACGGGATACCCAGATCCCAAAGCATCATAAAAACCTACAGCAAATTCAATGGCAGCACGATCCCCAATTTCTCTATTCATTCCAATGACAAAATTAATATGTTGAGCAATAGCTTGAGCTTGGATTTCTGAGTAGCAAGCATTCAGGAGTACGCACTCTACAGACTCTGAAAAAAGTTTGAACAACCCAGCAAGTGCGTCGGGAGACACTAATTGTATATTTCCCAGTTCGTTCTCAAATGCTAAACCACCATCCTCTGCTCCATGCCCAGAAAAATGAACGATATGGGGCGAAAAGTTTAAAAGTGCTCGTCGAACATCTCTCGGTCGAACTGCCCATTCAGAGTGAAGGACGAATCGGTCTCGCTCACTTGCTTGCCGCAAACCTTTGCGATCGCCTTCTCCTTGCCGATCAACACGAAAACTTTAGCCTAGTGCCTTACTCAGTCCTGTAACTACTCAAGCAGATTAATTCATTGGCTTCACAAGCAACCTCATCGTTAATGCTATAAATAGGGCAATTTTGTGTAGTCATTTCTTTTATATACGGAATGCGATGACTACTTATAGCGAAATCTCAAGCGATCGCATGAGAACAACCCACAGATTAGCTCCTCTTATGAAGACTATTTGTCTTTCTACGTCAAGCACTCTTGATGTTTTGTAACAATGTTGTTATATTTATTTACATAAGATAACAAACAAGGAAAAGAGCTATGTATACTACTGTTAATGAAGACGGCGTCCTCAACAACTATCCAACCGAGCCAAAGATGCATTTTGCTGAATACCCTGCTATTTGGGAGCAACGTCAATATGTTATCCAAGGCGTGTTTGCTACATTACTTGTCACTACTTTAGTTCTGGTTGCTTTTGCAGTTGGTTAAGACGAGTGGACTTTGCTATTAAAAACTCTTATCGACATTTGGACTGAGCATTCTCACCCTAGCTATTAAGGCTAGGGTTTTTCCACTGAAAAGAATAAAACTGACATTGATATATCCGCCTCCATCAAAACATAAGCGATTCCGCGTTCAAGCACGAGAGCTTCGTCATGGTTCTGTTTTATTCTTGTGAAGATTGCTCTTGATTATTAATTTGGGCTAGTAGTAACTGTTTGCGCTGTTCGAGGTAGGCCTTGACAATATTAAAATAGAAATTGTAATGTCAAAAAATATACGTGAATTAAGAATTTGCTTTTTAGGTGAGTCCTTTGTTAACGGAACTGGTGACCCAGAACATCTTGGTTGGGCTGGAAGAATATGTGTGAATGCCAGTTCAAAAGGTTACGATATTACCTCCTATAATTTAGGAGTGAGGCGAGAAACAAGTACACAGCTAAGAGAACGTTGGCTCAGAGAAGTTTCTTATCGATTACCGAAAGAGCACGATGGCAGAGTTGTATTTTCTTTTGGCGTTAACGATACAGGGTTTGAACAGGGTATATTGCGTGTTGAATTAGAAGAATCAATAAAAAATACCCGCTATATTTTGAGTCAAGCCAAAGAGTTATATCCTGTTTTAATGATTGGACCGCCACCTCTAGCTGATGAAGAAAAGGATGGAAGAAATCAGAGAATAGCTAATTTATCCCAACAGTTTGCTTTAGTTTGCCAGGAATTAGATGTACCTTATCTGGATATTTTTCCTATCCTAGAAAAGTCAAATATCTGGTTGGAAGAGGCAATAGCGAATGATGGTGCTCATCCCAAAGCAGCAGGTTATGCCGAGTTTGCAGAAATCGTTCAAAATTGGAGCGGTTGGTTAAACTGGGTTCCCTCTGAACCTAAAAGTGACTGAGCATGTGTGCTATTGGCGTCTCAATTGCTTTTCATCAAAGGATAAACACGGCTTTACGGAAATGAAATCTCCATTTAGGTAGATTTTGTGATCAATCTGAATATGGAATTCTAGCACGAATAACATCTATCTATAGATAGAGGCATGAAACCTCTCTTACGGAGGAATTAAAGTATTAAACAAATAACAAATAATGATAAATGAAAAATCACCGCACCGCAATAACACAATGATATCCTTGCCATCATTATTGCTTGGCGAGGATTTTATCATAAATAGTAGTAGAGAGCAAGTATTTGTTAGTTATTGGTTAATCTTGGAAGCACTTTCTCACCAAAGACCTCTATAAACTGCTCCTGTTCTCGGTTGACATTGTGCAGAATAATTTCATCAAACCCCAGTTCAATGTACTCCTGAAGCCACTGAATATGCTGCTCTGGGTCTGCTGAGATGCGGACAAATTCCTTCATCTCTTGAGGTTGGACAAACTGCCCAGCAGCATCAAATTGCTGTGGAGTCCGCAATTCTGTCATCAAAATGTTTTCAAAGATATTATTGCGCCATTGCTCGTATGCTTTTTGTTGCGCTGTTTCCTCATTAAGGTCATAGGACAACTGCACTTTCAAAATCATAGGTTTGTTTTCGCCACCACCTTGGCGAAAAGCCTCAACAACTTCTTTAAGTTTAGGAAGTGGGTGAGAAATGGTAATCAGTCCATCCGCCCAGCTAGCAAGCCATTCAGCAGTTTTAGCTGTGACAGCTGCCCCAATAATTGGGGGTGGTATTTCAGGACGAGTGTATAGTTTTGCCTCTTCAACACACACTAAACCGTGATGCGTCACTGTCTCCCCTGCCCACAGGGCACGCATAACATCAACACACTCTTTAAGGCGAGCATTGCGCTTAGCCTTGGTAGGCCAAACTTCTCCAGTAATTTGTTCGTTGAGTGCCTGTCCGCTGCCAACGGTTAACACAAAGCGATTGGGGAACATTTCTGTGAGGGTTGCGGCAGCTTGGGCGATGATAGCTGGATGATAGCGCTGACCGGGGGCGCAAACTACCCGGTAAGAAAGTGTTGGGGTGGCTTGCATTGCTGCACCCAGCCAACTCCATGCAAAACCGCTTTGTCCTTGTTGTTCGCTCCAAGGATGGAAGTGGTCGGACGACAGGACATGAGTGAAGCCAGCTTGTTCTGCCAGTTGGACGTACTTCAACAGTTCGCTGGGCTTAAATTGTTCGTGGGAAGCCTGACAGCCAATCTTTGCCATATTTTTCTTAAATTTGAGGATTGTTATTTGTCATTTGTCATTTGTCATTTGTCATTTGTTATCGATCGAGGACTAAGGACAAATGGCCAAAGACTAAGGACATTAGCGATTAGCGCATAGTATTCACTCGGAACCAGCGATAGCCATATGCTGACAAAGGAATGGAAAGCAATTCGCCATTAATTGGTTCATAGTGCTGATTGCAAAATAGCTCTATCAGGTGCTTGTACTTGTATGTTTTGATAGTAGCGACACAGGCGCGGTCTGCAAGATTGTGAACTGCAATCATAGCTCTACCTTGCCACTGGGAACAGTGAGCAAAGACGCAGGGTTCGTCAGTTTCCAGAATTTGCCACTCTCCTCGACCAAATTCTGGACATTGCTTGCGAAGGCGGATGACTCGTTCCATCCAGTTCATTAATGAGCCGGGGTCGCGCTGTTCTGTGGCAACATTAACATGTTTGTACCCATACTTACCTTGTGAAATGCTTGGTCGGGCAAGGGTATTTTCCGGCGCAGTAGAAAACCCACCATTGGGTTCATCTGACCATTGCATGACTGTGCGGACGCTTTCTCTACCTTCTAGCGATAAGTCTTCGCCCATAGCAATTTCCTCACCGTAGCGTAACAGAGGAGTTCCTGGCAAACTGAACATTAAGCTGTAAACGAGCTCTATACGATGGCAATTACCCTCCAGCATTGGAGGTAGTCGGCGACGAATACCCCGTCCAAAAATCTGCATATTTTCTTCTGGGGCAAAAGCAGCAAAGATTTCTTCTCGTTCTTGCTGAGGCAGTTGAGACAGGTCTAATTCATCATGGTGACGCACAAAGTTGAGCCACTGCCCGATTGAGGGAATTTTTGGTATGACGGACTTTAACGCATCAACAAGCGGTGCTGCCTGCTGGCGAGCGAGGGCAAGGAACATATGCTGATTCAAGATAAAGTTAAACAGCATATGCATCCGGTTGCCTTGTCCATAATAAACGGAAAATTTATCTGGGGTGACATTTGCCTCTGCAATTAGCACTGCATTGGCATTGCGAGATGAGAGAAAATCCCTCATTTGAGTAAGGAAATTTTGTAGGCATCGATCGTCTGCTCCTTCTATTCCAATTCCGTGTATCAAAAAAGGAGCCGCATCAATCCGAAAGCCAGATACACCAAGTTCTAGCCAAAAACCCATAATTTTGTAAATTTCTTCTTGCACTGCGGGGTTCGCAATGTTTAAGTCTGGTTGTTCTTTGTAGAAGTGATGCAGGTAGTAAGCTTGTGCTTTTTCGTCATACTCCCATACACTGTCCTCAACATCAGGAAACGCAGGCTCAATTTGATTTTCAGGTGGCTTATCTGCCCAGACATAGTAATTGCGGTATTTGGAGTTTTTATCCGCTCTTGCTGCTTGAAACCAAGGATGCTGATTGGATGTGTGGTTAACAACTAAATCCACTATGACCCGAATTCCGCGTTCACCCGCCTCGTGCATGAACTCTACAAAATCTCCTAATGTTCCAAACCGGGGATCTACGTTGTAGTAGTCCATAATGTCATAGCCATTATCGCGATTGGGGGAAGGATAGAATGGTAAGAGCCACAAACAAGTAATGCCCAGCCCAGCTAGATGTTCCAATCTGTTACTTAGTCCCTGAAAGTCTCCTACGCCATCTCCATCTGAATCCATAAAGGTTTCAACATCCAGGGAGTATACGATCGCATTTTTATACCAATGATCTTTCATCCAACTGACTCTCCATAATAATGGTTAACGATTGCTGGCATAAGCAATGGTGCTGAGTAAAGCATGCTCAAAGCAAAACCTTATTCGCCTGCACTCAACTGATGCAGAGATATTTGTTGAATTTATTAGGTAAGCACTTTAGCTCAGGCAATGGGATATTTCCCGCACACCATAAAAAGGTGCCAATTCTGCACCCATTTTAGTTAGATACTTTTGTGTAATTCTACTATTTAGTTACCGCAATCGCGCAATCAATAGTTATAATAATTGCACAGCTGTTTTTTCAGAATTTCCCACGATTAGACTTAAAATCTGGGCATTGGATAGCTTCTTTGCTCAATACTAAACAAGGCTGTACAGCACACTGTAGATACTGATTTTGCTTAAAAAATTGACATTTAAAACACGGAATCTGAGTATAAAGCCTTAGAGTGATGATTCGATTGTATAAAGCTTGGATTAAATTTGATTGCTTTAAAAAAGCCACCGAAAAGATGAATAAGAAGAGAAGGGGCACTAAAATCAACGCTTCGTTAAGAAAATGTTCCTCGCTTTGTAGTGTAGAAGAACTCGAGGAAGGTTCGATGAAAGTTTGCTCTATGAGAATCTCTTTTTCTGGCTCCATTTTGAATTAACATCCTACAATGTTACATAACCTTTCTAGAGATTTAATCCTCGTCAAATACTAAATTAGACATCTGACGAAAGACGAATATGATTATAGTATTATCGCCAAAATAGCCAGGAAACACCTATCTTTGGATATGTATCTTTAAGGTTATTTTCACTCTTCGCATCAGTCCAGTAATCCCACATAACTTGTTTTCTTGGTCTATAAACTTTGAAATTTCCTTTGTAGGACATTACTTAAAGATTTTTCAACAGTAATTTAGGTACTGTTAGATAAAAAATATTCAACTTTCTCTTGTGGTGCGGGCTTCCAGCCCACCACTCCTATAAGAAGGGCGAAAATTCCCTTCCCATAAGATGGATAATTTATTTCTTGGACATCCTTTAGTATCGCTATGATGAAAAATAGTATACTTTGATACCATCAAAATTATCTGATAAACTTTGTGACAGATGGCTGTTGGTGGGCACTGCCCACCCTACAACTTTGTGACAAATGGGTGTTGGTGGGCAGTGCCCAGAGTAAAATGTTGGATTAGGGATATATAGTTTCAGCTATGAATACGGGCTTATTCCTGTAATCAGTATCTAACTGTTTTTTTACTCTTTCATCCCACCTGACGTTGTAGTCTCTCTCAATCTCGTTTACTACAAACGGGCGCAATTCACCCATGACCATAACTGTCTGCTTCTTCTTGATTTCCTGTTCTGGCGGTGCTGTTAGAAAAACCAGTAAATCTTCTGCACCTAACAAGTAATTTTCATCTAAAGTAAACAAAACCGGGCTTTGAATGTTTTCGACTTCAGCCTTTACTGCAAGTTTTCTGCCATAAAACCTTGTAGGGTTGCTGCTTATTTGACCTGGTGTTGGTGCTTGTATTATATCCTCAGCAATAATAGCAGGTTTATTGACATATTCCTTATAGTCTCCATCCTGCAAATTCAACTGATAGTCTCGCTCAATCTTGTCAATTTCCAAATTCTGAACTTGACCTGTAACTTGAACTTTGACATCTCGGTTTCTGGGTAAATCAAAAGGTACACCAGAAGCGTTGACCACCACAAAAGGCTCACCGCTCATATATCGGCTATCACTTACTGTAAAAGAGCTTAAACCAACTTTTTCAAAGGGTTTGCTGATAACCGTCACAGTTTTACCAATGTAGTCTTCCGTGTTATTGGTTATATCATATGTGCTGGTAAGCCCTGGCGGTGAAGCTGCATCGCTACCATAACCTGCGCGAACTAACATGGCTAAGAATGCTGTGGCTAAAACCACTTTTGCATCCCAGAGTTTTTGAAGTAAACTATCTTTTTTAGGACTAGCGTCTCGGTCTACCTGGTTTTTGTTAGTTGCAGTCATAATTCCCATGCTCTTTTTGTTAAAAAATCGGTTATTTTGTTACACCTTAAGCTAATTTTTTCAACAGGTTAAAACTAATTATTATACGAAGAAATACTATCTAATTTGTAAAAGGAAATCTTCTAACTGTGGTAATAAAATTTATCTCATATAAAATGTTTTTCCAATACTAGAGACAGAGCAAAATGTATTCAATTATTGCAAAATCTTCACTAACAAGAACTTGAGCCAGTTCATATCCCCTTGGGCTGCCAGACTACTAGGAAAAAAAAGCAAAAACTATGTAATGATTATCACATTAACTGTAAGTGATTTTTACTATTTCTTTAGTAGTAGAAATGTCAGAAAAAAGTACTCAAAACGCGATCTGTAATGTTAGGCTGGAGTATTAAAATCTACATACTTTTGCCAAACTGCGTAAGTCCTATCTATGTCTAAGTTTTTATCTGCAACCTTAACCTTATTAGCAACAACCCTTTTCTTGGGAGCAGCTAACCAAAGTAACCTGACACTCGCTGGAACTTGTGCCTCCAAATGCGGACTGCAGCCAATTGAATTTACACCCGGTCAGCACGTAAGAATAGAAGTTTTAAATGCTACACCCAGGTTGATTAAAGTGGAGAAGCCCTATGGTGTCGGTCAACTTATTTTAAGACCGGGGCAGCGAATACAGTTAGAGCAGGGAGACGGTACAGAACCCAATGTATCTGTTGTCTTTTGGGATAACACGGGATTGCCTTTAAAGGCTATCGTCTCTAAACCAAATTTTGGTACGCTTCGAGTAGAACTCCGTCCTAGCTGGCAATCTCCCGGCGATCGCACTGTCTACATCCGCGATGATGGTCGCGTAAATGTGTTTTAAAGTTAAAAAGTAACTACTAACTGAGGTAGGAGTGAGAAATTCAGTTATGCTCGCTCCTAATTCATAATTCATAACTCCTCCCTTGCCCGTGCTAGACCAATCTCCACCCAAATTTTCTCGTCTCGGTCAAAAATTACCATCACAGCGATGGCAAATCTACCCTCAAAAAAGTGAATTGGCACAAAAGCTGGCAGCAATTACCAATTTACCTCCCCTGATTAACCAGCTACTCATAAACCGTGGGATTGAAACGCCGGAACAAGCACAAACTTTTTTGTCTCTGGAGTTCTTGGCGCTGCCTTCGCCATTAGATGACTTTCCTGATTTAGCTGCGTGTCTTGAGTTATTACAAAGTGCGATC
Source organism: Scytonema sp. NUACC21 (assembly GCF_054684315.1). Taxonomy (NCBI): domain Bacteria; kingdom Bacillati; phylum Cyanobacteriota; class Cyanophyceae; order Nostocales; family Scytonemataceae; genus Scytonema; species Scytonema sp. NUACC21. The sequence goes on from NZ_BAAFZH010000104.1 coordinate 192,451, forward strand.
GCCGCTCAAGAAAAAATTGCTATCTGCGGGGATTATGATGCTGATGGTATGACAAGCACTGCCTTACTTTTACGCTGTCTCCGGTGGCTGAATGCTCAAGTCAATTACGCAATTCCCAGTCGAATGCACGATGGCTATGGCATCAATAAACGCATTGTTGAAGAATTCCATAGCGAAGGTGTAAGTTTGATCCTCACTGTCGATAATGGGATTTCTGCATTTGAACCAATTGCTAGAGCCAGAGAACTGGGTTTAAAAGTTATTGTCACCGACCACCACGATCTCCCCCAACAATTACCGCCAGCCAATGCCATCCTCAATCCCAAACTCATCCAAAAATCTTCTCCCTATAGAGGGATTGCTGGAGTTGGTGTTGCTTATATTTTAGCGGTATCTCTGGCAAGCGAATTAGGGCAAGCTCATAGCAGCATATTAGATCCAATGCTCGAACTGTTTACGTTGGGTACTATCGCGGATTTAGCACCCTTAACTGGAGTCAATCGCCATTGGGTGAAAAGTGGTTTGCAAAAATTACCAAAATCTAAACTTGCTGGAGTGCAAGCCCTGATTCAGATGTCTGGAGTGCAGGTGCGCGGACAAGAGGAAGGGGGCAAGGGGGGAGTGTCCGAGGGGGGAAAAATATCTGCAAGTCCTTACTCCTCAAAACCAAAATCGTTGAAGCCAGAGGATATTGGCTTTCGCCTTGGTCCGCGAATTAACGCGATTGGTCGCATTGGCGATCCTCAAATTGTGATTGAATTGCTCACAACTGACGATATGGGAATCGCATTGGAAAGAGCAATGCAATGCGAAGAAGTTAACCGCCGACGCCAGGAAATGTGCGAGCAAATTGAAAAGGAGGCAGTCATAATTGTAGAAGAAGAGTATCTTGCCTCTCTTCCTGAGGATCGGGTGTTAGTCCTTGTTCAACCTAACTGGCATCACGGGGTAATTGGTATCGTTGCTTCCCGCTTGGTGGAACGCTATGGTGCTCCAGTTTTCATCGGTACCTATGAGGATGGCACACACATTCGCGGTTCGGCACGAGGAATTCCAGAATTTCATGTCTTTGAGGCTTTAGAGTACTGTTACGACTTGCTTGGCAAGTTTGGCGGACATAAAGCAGCTGGAGGTTTTTCTCTGCCATCGGAAAATCTTGTTGCTTTGCGATCGCGTTTAAGTGAGTTTGCTAATAAGTGCTTGGAAACACAACATCTCAAGCCTCTTTTAAAAATTGATACCCAAGTCAATTTGGCTCAAATTAATCGCCATTTTTATCAACAAATGAATGTTTTGGAACCCTGTGGGATCGACAACCCCGATCCAGTGTTTTGGACAGCTAATGTCCGTGTGGTTGACCAGGAAATTGTCGGCAAAAATCACCTTAAGCTTACGGTGATACAAACCCTCGACAATCAGCCGTACAGAATTAAAGCGATCGCATGGCGTTGGCGTGACTATTTTCCTCTACCGTCACAAGTTGATATAGCTTACAAACTCCGAGAGAATGAGTTTAATGGTAATATAAGTATCGAGTTGGAACTACTTGGTGTCAGGCTTCCAAACCAACAACACCAGCTTTTTGCGTCTCAATCCCTTTCCAAAATCCTTCCAACAAGAACTTCTTTTGAGTACAAACAGCGTTCCTATACCTGTGGTATTTATCAAAATGGTTCTTTCCCCGAATTGAGAATTTTGAATCCTGAAGGGGTTATTCTAGCGGTTCCTCTAGGTCAGTCGATTGGGATACTGGGGATCAATCGGCAAGAGGCTAGAGAAATTGATATTTCTCTGCCTCAGTATCAAGGTATTATCCAAGCAGCCTTTCAAGCTTTGGAAGGAGTGAAGGGCGAGGAGTGGTGAGTGTTTCTTACCCTTCAGTCCTAACTCCTGACTTCTACAGGTTGCCGTTGCGAAATGCCAGAACAAAAATTACAGCTGGACCTGCTAGCATGATGAGTGCAACAGATGTTAGCTGGAAAATCACTTCCCAGTTGACGTTAGCTAGAGCTTCCATTTTTCCTCCCGATTGTCTTAAGAGATTAAATACAAATGTAAAACTTGCAAATTATCATATCCGGCATTCGACTGCAGTCTTTAAGTAACTTAACAAAAGTATAAGAAATAAAAAATAAAGGTTTTAACAGTGGCAACTTGGCAATGTGTGAAGCAATGTGGAGCATGCTGTCATCTCGATCCAGCAGAGCGTCCAGACTTACATGAGTATTTAACCCCGGAAGAACTAGAGCTGTACCTGAGCATGGTATCTGCCGATGGATGGTGCGTGAATTACGATAAGGAAAATCGGGAGTGCCGCATCTACCAAAACCGCCCGCGATTCTGTCGCGTGGAAGCCGAGGCGTTCGCGGATATGTATGGTATACACGCGGAAGAATTAAATGATTTTGCCATAGAATGCTGTCGCCAGCAGATAGAGGGAGTCTATGGTGACAGCAGTTTGGAAATCTTGCGCTTTGAAAGAGCTGTTGGATTTTTTATCGCGGAATAGCAACCGCAAAACTAGTATAAAAAGGCTGAGGTATGAAGGCTAAAGGATGAAGGGAACAAGCTTAATACCATAAGTATTCTTGCTTTTGACAGATTGCACCTCTTAACTTTCAGGTTTGCGACCAGTAACTATGCTCCAATAACCGAAAGTTGCTTTGATTTCAATATCAACAAAGCCAGCCTCCTTTAAAGAAGATAGCTCTTCACCCGAATATTGCCGCCCTCCCAGGGCAGAAGCATAACTAAGCTGTAAGCGGCAGCGATTGGGTAATAGCACTTTGTATTAAAAATATTGCATTTTGTATATTCTTTAATAAAGACAATTTAATTAATAAAGATTTTTATAAGCTTGGAATATTTAGACATGAATAAATCTTAAAAAAATATAAAAATAAACTATGCTTTTCACACGGTGTTTGGGAGATGAACTGTTTAAGAAAAATCAAGCTATATGTACGATTATGTAAGATGAAGTTTACAAAGACTAGACTCTGACTTAAGTACCAAGAGTAAAAAATGTACCTAATTTTTAAGGCAACAGGAAATCTTTTTGATTGACACAGTAATTGTTATTTGATATAAATGATAATTGTTTTGTAACTTGGCTTCAAAGTTTAAAAATCAGTTGTCAATGAACGGGCACTGTTGACTCACAGCAATCGAGGTTGGTGTGATTTATAACTTCCTTGACTTAATATATGGGGGATAGCTATTTTGTACAAGGCGCTTTTAAAGCCTCACTAAAATACCCTTCTGCTTTCTAGAGAATTCTAAATAGTTTAGTTTCAAGTGTTTCCCTGACCAATTCTTACGACTCTTGATTTTTAAAATCTTTGAGCTGATTGTATTAATGAAATCCTTATAAGACGAATCATACTTACGACCGTTCTTGTATAAGGAGGTGATTCTGTACTTGCTGTGTCCAAGCTAGGCTCTGCTTCTGGAATTACAAAGTCTAACGCACTTTTCATAAGTACAAGGTATTAGATAGTGCTGCGTTTTAAAATTTCAACTACCCGTAGCGCTTGTGATACCCCGCATCAACACCTAGAAAAGTTTAGATATATACACCGAAAACAGCCATACGCAGGTTTACAAGTGTTAATTTCTCGTCTCCAATAAAAGACGTTGTATAAATTTTGCAATGTTTTTGAGTGTAATCTCTATAATGCAAGATGACAGCATATGAATCACAACTACTCAGCCTCTACCTTATCAAAACAAATATCAAGTCAAGAAAGTTCGGATTTTGACTATAGTACTCTGGACACTGAAACTTATACGATAGTACAACAGCGTACTAGTAAAATTAAGACCCTAATGCACCGTACTGCTCAAGACATGATTGATATTGGGCAAAACTTACTTGAGGTAAAGCAGCATCTAGGACACGGACACTTCAGAAAATGGCTCAACTCTGAGTTTAGTTGGAGCCTGTCAGCTGCTAATAAGTTCATGCATGTTGCACAGCAGTTCAAATGTGTAAATTTTACACATTTAAATATTACTACCTCAGCGCTATACCTTCTAGCTGCTCCTTCTACATCTTCATTAGCTAGATTGGAAGCTATAGAACGTGTTAATATCGGTGAAAAGATTACTTACGCCAAAGCAAAGGAAATTATCGGCAAACATAAAAAAACGGCTTCTCCCAAAAAGAACCAGTCAGCAATCCTTGATGCTGCTGTAGCAAATGTAGATTGCGAGCCTAATAAATCATTAACAACATTGCAATACCAACTTTCCAATAGTAACTTTGCATCAGATGCTTTGCCGAAAAAAGTAGAACCACAAATAAGTTCGCCATGTTTTACAGATATAAAGCTTGCTTCCACATCTAAGCTTCACAGTTCCGTAAATCAAGCTGAAATTCACCATAATACCTTGGATGAAACAACTACTAAAATAGCGATTAGTATTAAAAACTTGACACCAGAGCAACTGGCTATAGTTATCAATAAATCTGTTAGTGATGGATTGAGCAACCATCATCTGGAAACTATAATTGCAACTTCTCAACAGGCACTGAAGCAGCGGCAACAGGTTTTGGCTTTCCATAGTAAGTCTTTTCATGAATCTTAATAATCATTTTGTTATCTATGAAAGAATTTATATCAAGAGGTCATGATTCTTTCTCCTGATGGACATTGCCGAGCTTTTGATGCCCAATCGCAAGGAATAGTAAGTGGTAACGGTATCGGAATTGTTGTCCTCAAGCCCCTGGCAGATGCAATCTCCATTGGACATCGCATCCATGCAATTATTAAAGTTTCCACGATTAATAAAGCAACATCTTGATATGGGCTCTAGATGTATCTTACACGTTTCAAGTTAAGCGCAGGTATCTAGATCGACAAACCCAACAAGCCGTGCTTTCTTCGTTACACCATCTGCAGACCCTTCAATCAGATGTAGCGTTATTGCTCACCACATTGGGCAAACTTTGGCTTGCGGGTGTACAGGTCAATGGTAGAACGCATACTTCAATATTCTGCAACCACAAGCGGATCGGTCAAGGTGTAAAAAATTTAGACAAGCTGAAGAATTAGAAGTTGCTGTTAATCTCGTGGAGCGTTTTCTTACATCAACAATGCACGCGTTTCTTAGTGTATGATAGATGCTATTGATAATTAAAGTTTGTTCAAAATATTTACTAATACGCGGACAGTTTGACATCAACACTGGGGCTATAAAATTGCCAATAATCAATCATAAGTACTGCAAAGTACTACAACACTACGATGGCTATTTTTACTCTTTGTCCAGTGTTGTCTATATGAAACAGCCATTAGAGCCAATGCGATCGCACCACTGAATTGAATTATCGCAAGGAGTAGAACCTCTAATTCTAAGAACTAAGGATAATATAAAGATAGCTGTTACGTAATACATTATCATTACCAACAACTACTCCACTCTATCTTAAGGTTAAAGGTGGAGTTGATCGCTCCACCCAAATACTAAATTTTTTGATACGTTTTGTAACAGTGATTTTAGATTAAACGGGTTCCAACCAGTAAGTGTCTCTATGCTGCGGCTCTTTCAACTACGACTCTCAAACGAGTAACGGCAGCACCAATTGTCCCTATTAGTGCAATTGGTAGAAACAAGGTGAAACCCAGCACTCCACCTACAACTCCTGCTGTCAAAGGAATGTCAAGCAGTGTATATTCATCTTCTGTTTTAACAATGACTCTCCGAATAGTAGCTTGATGAATCAGTTCCTGAATCTTGGGAACTAGAGTATCACTACTAATCCTAAATTCTTCTACCTGAATATTTTTCCGAGTTTCTGTGGAAGGTGGATTAACATTCACGTCAACATCCAAATTCGCATTTTTAGGGGCGTTTGATGATGTCATTTTTGTTGTTCCTCATTATTCAACAAAGCTATTTATATTATAAAGCTTTTTCATTATTTTATTCATATGATGGTATTTTTATAAAACAACTATCTTCAGAAATATTTTCTTTTAAAGAAACGTATAAATGTTGATTAACAATTAGAATACTACGGTTTTAAAATGTCTAAATTCACTTGCCAATAAACCCATATTCCGCATTCAAAACAGTTCCACGCTAACCAACGCCTTAAATCACTCCCTTCCTGGCAGAAGATTACCTAAAGACGTAGCAAACAGTTGGCAATGCCCACCCTACAAAAATCGGTAGTTGTAAAGTGGAGAGGAAGTGTTAGTTCGATTACTAATGAAATTGTGGGGAAAAGTGGGGCAGGAGACGTGAAAATAGAATCAGCTTACAAAAAGCTGCAGTTATATCATTTCAGGAAAAGAATGATACAAATCGTTCGTGTGGAGACGCGATAGATCGCGTCTCGACTCAAAATCTCAAGTTGTGTACTCGGCGTTAATCTTAACGTAGTCATAACTTAGGTCACAACCCCAAGCAGTACCAGAACCGCTTCCATTGCCAAGACTGACACAAATGAGAACCGTGTCCTCTTGAAGATAAGCACCCAATGCAGCTTTTTTCATATACTCACTTGCTGCGGCGCGATCGAAGGGTAGCGGTTGACCATTCTCCATCAACAAGAAATCTCCCAACTTAATCTTGAGATTTTCTTGCTCAAAGGGAACTCCAGCACGTCCGGCAGCGGCAGCGATACGACCCCAGTTGGGATCGCGTCCAAAGATAGCGGATTTGACAAGAGAGGAACCTGCAATAGTTTTCGCCACTTGTTGTGCTGCGTGTGCATCTTGTGCTCCTGTGACTCGTACCTCGACAAGACAGGTTGCACCTTCACCGTCGCGGGCAATTGCTTTCGCCAAATGCTGACATACTGCCGTGAGCATCGCCTCTAATGTTTCAGCTTCTGCACCCATCTCAGTTATTGCTGGGGTTCGGGATTCCCCGTTAGCAAGGGCAATTAAGCTGTCATTGGTGCTTGTATCACCATCAACAGTGATAGCATTGAAGCTTTTTTCAGCTGCGCGGCTCAACATTTGCTGCCATAAATTCGGAGACACTGCGGCATCGCAGGTGACAAACGCTAGCATAGTTGCCATGTTGGGATGAATCATTCCAGAACCTTTGGCAATGCCACCAATCCGAACCGGGCGATCGCCTATAGTTGTTTCTAGTGCGATAGATTTTGGAACCAAGTCTGTGGTGATGATTGCACCTGCTGCTGCATCAGATCCCGTTGAGCTAAGGGCTGCAACCAGTTTGGGAATTGCAGCTTTGAGAGTATCCATAGGAATGCGTTTTCCGATGACTCCGGTAGAAGCAAGAAGCACGGATTCCGACGGGATGTTCAGCGCTTGGGCTAGCGCCATTGCAGATTCTAGGGTATCCAACCAGCCCTGTTGACCTGTGGCAGCGTTTGCTTGTCCTGCATTGCAAAGAATAGCACGAGCGCTATGCTTGGCTTGCAACCGCTGGCGACAATAGTCTACACACGCAGCTTTTACGTGACTCGTTGTAAATACACCTGCGGCAATTGCTTCTACATCTGACACTATCAAAGCTAAATCCGGTAGTCCTGAAGGTTTGAGTCCTGCGGTAATTCCTGCTGCCTGATATCCCCGAGGTGCAGTAACACCGCCAGTAATTTCCTGCCAGTCTGCCATTTATTTTCCCCACAACTATAATATTCGCTCGACTGGCGATTATATCAAGCTTTCGTCCCTGCTAATTTACGGGCAGGGTTCCAAAAATCATCTAACAAACAGAAAAAAGAGAGCCACTTGGGCAGCTCTCCAAATCATCAGGGTGCATCTTAAAAGCATTTTATAGCATATTAGGGATGCTTGGTTATACCCCTCGTTTAGACGAGGACATTCAACTTTATATAAAAGTATGCAAAAAAAAAGAGAGCCACTTGGGCAGCTCTCCAGATCATCAGGGTGCATCTACTTATCACTTGGGTTTCGTTCCTCAACCCAACCTACGTATTTTCGTATTTTTATACAAAACTTACGCAGTATTGGTTACCAACTTACTGACAATAGTTGAACACATCCGGAAAGAAGCAAGTTGAATTTGTAGGTAACTGTATCCTTCTAAAATAATCGAAAAAATTAAAGACTTTCTCCTCAACCGCTTTTAAAAAAGCCTCTTATATCTACCCATGAATTTGTCAACATTGGCAGAGGAAAGTCAACAATTTATCTTCCCTTGGAGTTATCCAAAGCTTTCATCAATTTAAAATTACACAATTTACTGGCAAATAACATAATGAATAATATTCAGTCTCAAGAATACGATGTTGTCATGATGGGTGCAGGTTTTGTAGGTGTTTGCCAAGCTCGTCACCTGCTGCTGAATATCCCAGGAATAAAAATCGCCCTGATCGACCCCCGCCCAGAAGAACGGACGCAAAAAGACCTCAAACTTGGCGAATCAATGGTAGAAGTTGCGACTCTTTTCGTTTGCAAAGAGTTGGGTCTTTATGACTACATGATTGAAAACCATCCACCCAAAGCCGGACTCAGTTTCCATTGGCCCAAAGACCCAGAAAAAACTGAAACCATAGATAATTACTATCATATCTGGAACAACAGACAACTTCCTCTTGCTTCCTTTCAAATGAATCGAGCCAAGTTCGAGCGAGATTTGCTGAAGATGAATCAATCTATGGGGGCTGTCTTTTATCGTGGTCGTGTGATGGATGTAGACCTAACCCCAGGAGATGCCATTAAAACTGTCAAGGTCAAGTTAATTGATGGTGAGTATATAGAACTCAAAACCAAACACGTTGTTGATGCAGCGGGTCGCAAATTTATTATCGGGCGAAAAACAGACAATCTTCTGTTTGGACCGGAAAATTTGTTTGGCGTTGATACTGGCACAGCATGGGTGCGGGTCAAAGGTGTAGATCGCACCATCTTCCATAATGGTTATGACCCAATCGGTGCTACAGCCAGTTATTATTATGCTACCAATCACTGGTTTGGTCGTGGTCACTGGATATGGATGATTCCAACAGAAAAGGATTCTCAGGAAATCTCAATAGGGATCTCCCAACATCGTAGGGTCATCGCCGACCATCAAATCAATACAAAAGAAAAGTTCTACGCCTTTTTAAAGGCAAATCATAACGTTCTTTATCGGTTAGTAACGAGTGGTGAAAACGTAGATTTTCACTACCTAGCAAGACCTTCCCATGCTAGTAAGACTATGTTCTCTCCAGATAACTGGTATGTGCTTGGAGATTCAGCCTGTATCTTCGACCCCTTCTATTCTTTGGGGACGACAATGATTGCCTTTGCTATTGAAGGAGTCACGGAAATTATCCGAGCCAAACTAGCAGGCGCGGCTGATGCAGAGGAGAAGCGTGCAGCTTACAACGAATTTAACCTCACTTACACACGACTCAACAACCAACTCATCCACGATCATGACAAACAGCTTGGTCACGCTAGCATTATGAGCTGGCGCATCTACTTTGAATACATGGCATGGTTTGGTATTGTCTTACCTATGTATGTGGGCAAATGGCATTTAGACTTAGGATTCATATCCAGATATGTGGCAACTGCTAAAGCAACTATGACAGGCTTCTGGCCATATCTGCATAACCAATTCAATGAACTAGTAGAGCGTGATATTAACATCGGCTTCATGGACTGTCACCGTGCAGATCAGTTGCTCTGGGGTTACCACACGGTCAAACACTTTGATGACTTTGTAGAGAATACAAAACTTGAGCCCAAGCGGTGCAACATTTTTAGTTCCTTAAAATACACCAACTTTTACATGGCTGTTTGGTATGCAAAGTTTTTGTGGAAAGGCTTTGGTTTGTTAGGGTTGCTCAAGCCGCAAAATCTATATTACTTGTTCAGTTTCTTGAGCGATTCAGTTCAGTGTGCAATAGGTGAAATGATTTACAAACAGAAAACCAAAGGCTTACCTGATAATACTAAAATTGCTAAAATGCGTCAGGAATTTACCACTTACCGCTATCAAGGCAAGCTACAACCTTGGATTGAGACAGGAACGAATTTGTCGGCACAAAGCTAGTACATGAAGGCAGAAGTACCTATCAAGTGCTAGGCGCACTTAATTACAAATTACGAATTACGAATTGAAGCGAAGCGACTTGACCTCTACCTCCGAACTTTTGCCTTTTGATAATAGTACTACTTCATATCTTACGCCATCGTCTTATTGCAAAAATCACAACCTAAAAAACTTATTCTTCCATAGGTAGGGCTAAAGCTCACCAACCCTCCTACAAAGAAGGTGCAAGATGTTAACTACCTACCCTACTTCATTCCTTCTTCCGTCAGATTGTAATATCAGGAATTAAATATGAGCCCTATAGAAAATTCCCAATCTTTATCTCCTACAAAACGAGCGCTTTTAGCCTTAAAAGAAATGCAAGCCAAGCTCGAAGCAAACGAGCAAGCAAAGACAGAACCAATCGCCATTATTGGTATGGGCTGTCGATTCCCAGGAGCAAACGATCCGGAAGCATATTGGCAAATGCTGCGTAACGGGGTAGACGCAATGACAGAAGTACCATCAGATAGATGGGACATTGACGCCTATTATGACCCCAATCCTGATACCCCTGAGAAAATGTATGTCCGGAAAGCGGGATTTCTAGATCGGGTAGACCAGTTCGATCCTCAGTTCTTTGGAATTTCCCCTCGGGAAGCCGTCAACATGGATCCCCAGCAGAGGCTGCTCTTGGAGGTTAGCTGGGAAGCTTTTGAAAATGCAGGCATCGCGCCAGACAAGATACTTGGCAGTCAAACTGGCGTTTTTGTCGGGATTATGAATTTGGATTACTTTCAGCTGGCGAGCGACCGGGCTCGCGTTGATGCCCATACAGCCACAGGCAACGCTTTTAGCGTTACTTCTGGTCGATTGTCTTACAATTTAGGTCTGCAAGGACCGAGTATGGCGATAGACACCGCTTGCTCGTCTTCATTAGTGGCTGTCCACACTGCTTGCCAAAGCTTACGCTCTAAAGAGTGCAATTTGGCTCTTGCTGCTGGTGTGAATCTTATAATAACACCAACGGTGATGATTAATGAATGTCGGGCTAAGATGCTTGCCCCTGATGGTCACTGCAAAACCTTTGATGCCTCTGCTGATGGTTATGCACGGGGAGAGGGATGCGGTATCCTGGTTCTCAAGCGTTTGAGTGATGCAATTGCTGACGGTGACAACATTCTAGCTCTGATTCGGGGTACGGCAGTCAATCAAGACGGTCGCAGTGGGGGTCTTACAGTTCCCAATGGACCAGCCCAGCAAGCAGTTATCCGCTCAGCCCTTGCGAATGCAGGAGTAGAGCCAGGGGAAGTGAGTTACGTCGAAGCCCACGGTACGGGGACATCTCTGGGAGATCCGATTGAATTGCGAGCCTTAGGAGCAGTGCTGGGACGGGGGCGAAAGCAGAACCAACCCCTGCTTGTTGGCTCAGTGAAGACAAACATGGGACATTTGGAAGCAGCAGCTGGGGTTGCGGGTTTAATTAAGCTAGTGCTAGCACTGCAAAATAAGGAAATACCGCCCCATCTACACCTAAAAAACCCCAATCCTCATATTCCTTGGGCAGAACTTCCCATCAAAATTACTACAGAACTTACTCCTTGGACTTCCGTTAACGGTAAGCGGATCGCGGGACTCAGTTCCTTTGGCTTTAGTGGAACCAATGCTCATGCGATCGTTGAGGAAGCTCCTCCTAGGGAGATGGGGAGAAAAGATGACCTCATCTCAGAAGAACGTCCTTTGCATCTGCTCAGCCTTTCGGCGAAAAGTGGAGAAGCATTAAAGCAGCTTGCAAGCCGATTGGAAAAGGCACTTAAAGCCAATCCAAACCTCAACTTTGCTGATGTCTGCTTCACTTCCAACACTGGTCGCTCTGTCTTTGACCACCGACTGGCAATAGTAGCAGAAAATACAAAGCAGGCGTCCGAACAACTTGCAGCCTTTAGCTCTGGGCAAAATCAATCCGGAGTGTTTGCAGGGTTACCTCAAGAGACCAAGAGACCAAAGGTAGCATTCTTGTTTACCGGGCAAGGATCTCAGTATGTAGGAATGGGACGCCAGCTTTACGAAACCCAACCCACCTTCCGTCAAGCCCTCGATCGCTGCGATACTATTCTGCGCCCCTATCTACAACAACCCCTGTTGTCTGTACTTTATCCAAAGGACGGATCTAACTCCCCCATTGACCAGACAGCTTACACCCAACCTGCTCTTTTTGCCCTAGAATATGCTTTGTATGAATTATGGCGCTCTTGGGGCATTACTCCGAATGTCGTTATGGGTCACAGCGTCGGTGAATACGTAGCCGCTTGCGCTGCAGGTGTATTCAGTTTGGAAGACGGTCTGAAACTGATTGCAGAGAGATCGCGCCTGATGCAAGCTCTACCAGCAGGTGGTGAAATGGCTGCGGTGCTTGCTCCTGAGGCGACTGTGCGGGCGGCAATTTCTTCCTACGGACAAAAAGTAGCAATCGCAGCCATCAATGGCCCGCAAAACGTCGTGATTTCCGGTGAAGGAGAGAGCGTACAAGCAGCGATCGCGGAACTACAAGCCAAAGGAATTGAGTCCCGACGCTTGAGCGTATCTCATGGGTTTCACTCACCCTTAATGGAACCAATGTTAAATGCTTTTGAGCAGCAAGCGGCAACGGTTACCTATAGCGAACCCAAAATCGACTTGATTTCTAATGTCACAGGTCAGCTAGCAAGGGGAGTAGAAGTTAGTCAAGCCAGTTACTGGCGGCGTCACGTGCGCGAAGCAGTGCGATTTGCCGATGGAATGCAGACCCTGCAAGCACAGGCGATCGACATCATTGTAGAAATCGGACCGCATTCAGTTTTAAGCGGTATGGGGCGACAGTGTTTGCCAGAAGGAACAGAAGTATGGTTGCCATCCTTGCGCCGAGGACAGAATGATTGGCAGCAAGTTCTCCAGAGTTTGGCAGCCTTGTATGTAAACGGCTTGAACGTGGACTGGTTGGGTTTTGACCGGGATTACCAACGAGCAAAAGTCCCCTTACCTACCTATCCCTTCCAACGAAAGCGGTACTGGGTGGAAGTGGATTCCCCCAAACAACAACAGTCTTCTATTGTAATGCTCGAAAATCGGGCAGTTCCTCAACCCATCCACAATTTTTTACATTCTGTAGATACAAAAGAACTGACTCGCAAGTTAGAAATCGTTGAACAACTTCCAGTAGAGCAAGTCATATCATTACTTGAAAATTTACGTTTAACTAACCTGTCCGAACGGATTGCTAAACTATCTCCAGAAAGACACGAGCTACTCAAACAGCTGATCCAGCAAGAGCCACAGCCACTGACTTTAGAAAACTGGAGTGATTCTTTATACGAAATTCAATGGCAACTCCAGAACCGTAAGGCTTTACCCCAGCAAACCCAAACAAACCAACGTAGCAAGTGGGTTATCTTTAGCGATCGCGCAGGAGTAGGATATACATTAGCAGAACTACTGCAAGCCCGTGGTGAGAAATGTTTGATGGTTTACCCAGGGGAAGCATACGAAATTTTAGAAGACGGAAATCGAAAAATAAACCCTGCAAACCTGAGTGACTTTCAAAGGCTGTTCCAAGAACTTATCGCCACTAACGGACTGCCATGTCGTGGAATCGTACATTTGTGGAGTTTAGAAACTGCGCTTTGGAACCAAATTACACCATCCTCTCTGGAAGTTGCTCAGGTCTTGGGTAGTGGAAGCGTGCTGCATCTAGTTCAGGCGCTACTTAATCATACCAATTCAATCTCACCCCGATTGTGGGTAGCAACCTGCGGAACCCAGGCAGTGGAAGCAAAACCCGTTCCCCTAGCAGTGGCTAATGCACCTTTGTGGGGTTTGGGTCGGGTAATTGCGTTAGAACATTCGGAAATTTGGGGGGGACTGGTCGATTTAGACGCCAATACCTCTGGAAAGGAGGCAACCAAATTACAGGCAATGTCCTTACTTGCAGAAATTTGGCAACCAGATGGCGAAGACCAAATTGCTTTTCGTGGTGAACAACGCTATGTTCCTCGTTTAGTGCGTAGCAGCAATCTTAAATCGCAACCCGTGCATTTGCAGGCGGATGCGACTTACCTGATTACTGGTGGCTTAGGTAGTTTAGGGCTTAGGACTGCCCAGTGGATGGTAGAACAAGGTGCGCGAAACCTGGTGCTGGTAGGGCGCAAAGGTCTTCCCGATCGCGAGCGGTGGTCTACAATACCACATGGTACTGACACTTGGGAACGGGTTAAGGCAATTCAATCCTTGGAAGACATGGGAGCCAATATCATCGTGGCGCAGGCGGATGTCAGTAACTCGGTTCAGATGGCTGCGGTCTTTGAACAGTTGCGAGACACTATGCCCCTAAGAGGAATTGTCCATGCAGCTGGTGTTACAGATTACAAAGTATTACAAGATATTGACTTTAGCACACTCCAATCTACACTACGACCTAAAGTAGTCGGTACCTGGCTCCTGCACCATCTCAGCCAAGACATGAAGCTAGACTTTTTCGTTTGCTTCTCCTCAATTGCTTCGGTGTGGGGGTCTAGAGGACAAGCCCATTATGCTGCAGGCAATCATTTCCTTGACGCTATTTCCCATCATCGCCAAGCTTTGGGATTACCAGCTTTAAGCATCAACTGGGGACCTTGGGCTGGTGGCGGAATGGCATCTTCTGAAACCCAGACATTGTTGAAACGCATGGGAGTCGAAGCATGGCTACCAGAGCAAGGGATTGCAGCGTTAGCACAGTTTTTGGGTACGAACGTTGCTCAAATAACAGCAGCTCAAATTGACTGGAGTATCTTCAAACCCATTTACGAAGTTAAGGGACAGCGACCACTACTGGAACAAATTGACAAACAGCCTCAGGAGAAAAATGAATCTTCTCAAGCAAAACGCTCAGAGGTCGTACAGCAATTAGAAGGTCTTCCTGCAAACAAACGTTATGGTTTCTTAATCTCTCATCTTCAAACGGCAGTCGCTAAGGTACTGGGATTAGAACAATCTCAACTACCACAGATACGACAGGGATTTGTCGAACTAGGCATGGATTCCTTAATGGCTGTTGAGTTGAAAACAACTCTCGAAGCCAGCCTGGGACATACCTTAAGTTCAACATTGGCTTTTAACTATCCCAATATAGAGACTCTTGCTAATTACCTGGCTACCGAAGTTTTATCCCTAGAACCAGCAGCAGAAACTGTTTCAGCCTTGCCAAAGGATAGCGATAAGCCTTTCGAGGCGTCAACGGAACTAGAAAAACTTTCCGAATCCGAATTGGCATCATTACTTGATGAAGAATTAAATAGTTGGGCAAAACTCAGCACAGCTTCTTGAGGTGAGTAGTAGTTAATGGTTAGTGGTTGGTAGTTAGTAGTTCATCAAAGATTGGCAATTAACCACTATCCACTAACCGCCCTCTGTCCCCCAACCACTAACCACTATCCACTATCCACTAACCACTAACCACTAACCGCCCTCTATCCATAAATTTTTAAATTGATACCAAAGAATTACTAAAATGACAAATACTTCAGAAGCTATTGACTATCAATCTCGTTTAAAAAATGCACTTATTGCACTTAGAGAAATGCGAGCCAAGCTTGACGCAATGCAGCTTTCTAAGACAGAACCGATCGCGATTATTGGCATGGGGTGTAGATTTCCAGGAGCTAAAAACCTACAAGCCTTCTGGTCTGTGCTGCGTGATGGAGTCGATGCTATTACAGAAGTTCCACCCGACCGATGGGATATCAATGAATTCTACGACCCAAACCCCGATACACCCGGAAAAATGTATGTCCGAAGCGCTGGGTTTTTGGAGCAGGTAGACCAGTTTGAACCCCAATTTTTTGGTATTACTCCACGGGAAGCTGTCAGCATGGATCCCCAACAGCGACTCCTGTTAGAAGTCAGTTGGGAGGCACTCGAGCACTCTGGCACTGCTCCAGAAGGACTTAGGAACAGTCAAACTGGGGTTTTTGTAGGGATTACTACTAATGACTATTTGCAACTCCAAGTAGAATCTGGCGATCGCAGCAACATCGACGCCTACAGTACCACAGGCAATTGCCTCAACGCTGTAGCTGGTCGCTTGTCATATACCTTGGGTCTTGTGGGTCCCAGTATGATAGTCGATACAGCTTGCTCGTCGTCATTGGTAGCTATCCATCTTGCCTGCCAAAGTCTACGCAATCAAGAGTGTAATCTAGCCCTTGCTGGCGGGGTCAACCTCATCCTATCACCGATTTCAACCATTGCAACGTGTAGAGCGAGAATGTTAGCTCCCGATGGTCGCTGCAAAACCTTTGATGAGTCAGCCGACGGCTTTGCGCGAGGAGAGGGTTGCGGGGTCGTGGTTCTGAAGCGGCTAAGTGATGCAATTGCCGATGGAGACAACATTTTGGCAGTGATTCGGGGTTCAGCAGTCAACCAAGACGGACCCAGCAGTGGTCTGACAGTTCCCAATGGAGTTGCCCAACAAGCACTTCTCCGCAAAGCCCTAGCTAATGCTGGAGTAGAACCAGGACAAGTGAGCTATGTAGAAGCCCACGGCACGGGGACATCTTTGGGAGATCCGATTGAGGTAGAGTCCTTAGGGGTAGTACTGGGTCAAGGACGCTCCAAGGAACAACCTTTCGCGCTCGGCTCAGCGAAGACTAACATCGGTCACTTGGAATCAGCAGCTGGGGTAGCTGGGCTGATTAAAGTAGTGCTGGCACTGCAAAATAAAGAAATACCTCCCCATCTGCACCTGAAAAATCCCAATCCTCACATTAGGTGGGCAGAACTTCCGGTGGTCATTCCAACCCAGCGAATGCTCTGGATGTCAGGAAATGGACCCCGCATTGCAGGGGTGAGTGGGTTTGGCGTCAGTGGAACCAATGCTCATCTGGTGATTGAGGAAGCTCCAGCCCGCGAGAGCGAGCCGATGAAAGAAGAACGTCCCTTGCATCTGCTCAGCCTTTCGGCAAAAAGTGAAGAAGCATTACAGCAATTAGTCAGCGATTTTTACACAGCGCTCAAAGCAAATCCCAATGTCAACCTTGCCGATGTTTGCTTCACTGCCAATACGGGTCGCTCTGTCTTTGACCATCGAATGGCACTGGTTGCTAAAAGCCCAGCGCAGGTGTGCGAGCAACTAGCAGCTTTTAGTGTTAGTCTGAAACCAAATGATATGTTTACGGGGCTCTTTAAAAACACCCATCAGCCCAAAATCGCTTTTTTGTTTACTGGGCAAGGGTCGCAGTACGCAGGCATGGGTCGCCAGCTTTACAAAACCCAACCCACCTTCCGCCAAGCCCTCGATCGCTGCGATGCTATCCTGCGCCCCTATTTACAACAACCCCTGTTGTCTGTACTCTATCCAACTGACGACTCTCAATCCCCCATTGACCAGACAGCTTACACCCAACCTGCCCTGTTTGCCCTAGAATATGCTTTGTATGAATTATGGCGCTCTTGGGGCATCACCCCAGATGTGGTCATGGGTCACAGCATCGGTGAATATGTGGCAGCTTGCGTTGCAGGGGTATTCAGTCTGGAAGACGGTCTGAAACTGATAGCAGAGCGATCGCGCCTGATGCAAGCCCTACCGGCAGGGGGTGAAATGGCTGCAGTGTTTGCTCCTGAGGCGACTGTAAGGGCTGCCATTGCTCCCTACGGACGAAAAGTGGCGATTGCAGCGCTGAATGGATCGCAAAACGTGGTTATCTCGGGTGAAGGAGAAAGCGTACAGGCAGTACTTGTGGAACTGCAAGCTTGTGGAATTTGGTCTCGGCGCTTAAGTGTATCTCATGGATTTCACTCGCCCTTGATGGAACCGATGTTAGATGCTTTTGAGCAGCAAGCAGCAACGGTTACCTACAGCGAACCCAACATAGACCTCATCTCCAATGTGACAGGTCAACTGATCCGCCCTTCAGAAATGAGTCAAGCCAGTTATTGGCGGCAACATATACGAAAGACCGTGCAATTTGCCGATGGAATGCAGACCCTGCACGCACAGGGAGTCGAGCTGATAGTGGAAATCGGACCAAATCCCGTACTGATTGAAATGGGGCGACAGTGTTTGCCAGAAGGAACAGAAGTATGGTTACCTTCATTGCGTCGAGAACATGATGATTGGAAGCAACTCCTCCAGAGTTTAGGAAAGTTATACGTAAACGGCGTGAAAGTTGACTGGTCGGGCTTTGACCGGGATTACCAACGTGCAAAAGTGCCCCTGCCTACCTATCCTTTCCAACGCCAACGTTATTGGTTGGACATCAAAGCAGCCGAGGTACCTTCCAATAAAGAGGAAGCACAAGTCAAAAAGCAAGAGACTTTCTCGACCAGCATTCCAGAAACAAATTTTCAAGATCGCATCCTTGCTATAATTGCCAAGACGAGCGGACAAAAACAAGACCAAATTAGTCTGGATATGACTCTGGAGGGAGAACTAGGTCTAGACTCTCTCATGATGACGCAACTGATGAGTGACTTAGCGAAAATCATTCCAGACGATCGAAAGGCAGCATTTAGCAGTCAGTTTTCTTTACGTGACTTGATGCAGTTGCAAACCGTAAGGCAAGTCATTGAAAGATTTGAAGAATGGCAACCCTCTGGTAAGAAAGACACAAACAGTACTGAGGAAGCAAAAGTTGTCAATCGAGAACAATTGACCGTACAGCAACAACAGGAAGTAGAAAGTGTAGAAATGCTACACGGTCAGTATTTTCATTTAGTGGGGCATTGGGTCGTTAATTCCAACAGCCTGTTTTCTTCCTTACGTTTACAAGGAACTTTTGACATTGATGTTGCATGGCAGAGCTGGAAACTCCTAATATCTCGCCATCCCATGTTACGAGCTCGCTTCCATGTACCAGTTGGCGCAACTCGCTTCAAAGACTATCAGATGGAAGTTCTTGAACAAGTGACTCCCCCTGAAATTCCAGTCACCGATCTCAGACATCTTGACAGTGACGCTCAAGAACAGGCAATACAAGAAGAGTTACACCGATGGCTGAATTACCAATGGTCAATGATTGAATGGCCACTGCATCGGTTTTCTGTACTCCGTCTGGGAGATAACGATTATCAACTATTTTTAGGTAACGAACATTTGATTTCGGATGCTCTGGGAAATCACATAATATTGCGCGAATTTATGGAAATTTATCGCGCACTTGTCAGCAATGATGAGCCTAATCTGCCGACAGCCACCACGCTCCAAGATTACTCTGAAGTCGTTCGAGCCATGAATGCTTGGTACGACCCAGAAGAAGACCGCTCACTAGCAGAGTATACTAGTAAACAAGGTAAAGATTCTTATTTCTGGAATCCAAAAGGTGATACTGTAGACAATAAGTGTCCCCAATTTCACACCCTACGGTACCGCCTTGGACGCGAAACCACCGCTCAGCTAATTGCCCAAACCCGAGAATGGCGATTGCCTATCAATTCCCTGCTAATGGGAGCTTTCCTACGAGCGGTTGTGAAGTTTGAGCAGTCCTCTAAATCCGTTATCCTTCAAGTCCCCACTGGTGGTAGAATTTACCCCGGAGTAGATGCATCTCATATGGTCAGCAGCTTCGCGCAGAATTTAGCGCTGAGCTTCGCGCCACCACAGCCAAACGAAGACTGGTCAACTCTATTAAACCGTCTTCATCAGGAAGTTCAAAATGGAATAGCCAATGGACTTGACAGATCTCAAACTCGTCAGATTGGCACGATTTTCCGGAACAATATAGCGTTGGAAGACGGCAAAATCCCCGAACATAGTCTATCTGTATTCCGGAGTGCGTTGAAATCCAATCTATATTTCCCTTACACGGGACACACCCACATTGAAACTCAATACGGTCCTATAGCGGTAACTGGTTATCAAGCAGGTGGTATAAACGCTGCAGGAACGATAGATATATTACAAGAGATATTTGACGACAGCCTGCATCTGTTTGCAAGTTACGATGAGAACTTCTTCAACCTGTCCGTAATTGATAGCTTAATGAGGGAATATATTTCTCAGATAGAAGAATTAACCTCACTAACAATTCAAACCCAACAGGTAACACAACCGATTCTGGCGTCACAAAAAGATACTCAGCGTGATACTGATATCGAGTCTCTACTCAGACAGGTAGCAGAGGAAATTTGTCACTACCCGATTACCTCGGAAGAAATGGATCAAGATTTAGAGGCGGACTTAGGTATGGATTCACTAGAACGCATCCGCATTGTTACCCGCCTTGAAAAATTGTACGGAAAAGTAGATCGCCAAGCCTTGTTCAGTTGCAGAAGCTTGCAGGAAATGGCAAACGTACTGTGTATATAAAGATTTCACAATCTTAGGGTAAACATTGCTAGCCCTGTCGAGTATTTTCTTTGCGTTCTTCGTGTCTTCGTGGTTAAAAAATTATTTTGAAACCACGAAGACACAAAGAGCACGAAGGCAAGAAACATTACTAGGAAATAATTAAAATGAACAATATTGTAGAAATTCCTTACCTAAAAATTGTCGAACAGATTCAGCAAACACCTGACGCTATAGCTGTACTGCATAAAGAAACCAAATTGACTTACGCCGAATTACATCGCCTTTCCAATCAGGTTGCAAATTATTTGCGTAGTTTAGGTGTAGGACCAAATACATTGGTGGGAATTATGACCCAACGCGGTTCTCTCATGGTAATAGGGATTTTAGCTATCCTCAAAGCTGGAGGCGCTTATGTTCCCCTCGATCCTTCTTACCCAGCAGAACGCATACGTTATATTCTAGAGCATGCAAAAATTGGCACTTTGGTTACTGAGTCTCAAGTAACTTCCAAACTCGAAGAATGCTTGGATGAGAAGTCGTTATTGCATACCTTGATGTTTTTGGATAATGGAGAAACCATCCAACAAAGAAAAGAACTAAGCCTAGTTGATAAAAATATTTGGTCTGCTGTCTCAGATGAGGACTTAAATTATACTAATCTCCCAGATGACTTGATGACAGTTCTGTATACTTCTGGGTCTACCGGTCGTCCTAAAGGCGTAATGCTCAACCATCGAGGCTATATGAACCGCCTAGAGTGGATGCAAAAAACCTTTCAGCTAAAACCCGGAGATCGGGTAGCACAGAAAACTTCTTTCTGTTTCGATATATCGGTCTGGGAACTCTTTTGGACGCTGATGGAAGGAGCTACCATTTGCCCTGTAGAAAGGGAAACAGTCATCAACCCTTGGGAGTTTGCACGGTGGATAAAGGATACCCAAATCAATGTTATGCACTTTGTCCCTTCGCTGTTTGGAGAGTTTATCAGTGCTTTGGAAGATGAAACTTGGTCGTTCCCCGAGTTGCGCTGGTTAATCTTTAGTGGTGAAGCTTTACCGTTATCTTTTATACAGCGTTGGATTGATAAGTATGGCATGGGTACTGGGTTAGCAAATTTGTACGGACCTACCGAGGCGTCTATTGACGTGACCGCCCATATCATTGCTCAGCGCCCTGATGAAAATATTCCTATCGGTAAAGCCATTGATAATGTCTACATCAAAATATTAGACGAACAAATGCAGCCAGTCGCGCTGGGGCAGTTAGGAGAGCTTTGGATAGGAGGTATACAACTGGCTAAGGGTTATCTGAACGATGTGGAACGAACGTCAGCAGCCTTTCGCCCCAATCCCTTTCCCGAGATTCCTGGAGAACAACTCTATCGAACTGGCGATTTGGCGAAAGAATTGCCAGATGGTAGTTTTGAATATCACGGGCGTATCGACCACCAAGTTAAGATACGCGGTTTTCGTGTAGAACTTGGAGAAATCGAAAGTATTCTCAATACTCACCCATCCGTGCGTGAAGCAGCAGTCTTAGCAGTAGATTATGGCTTTGGGCAAAAAAGGTTGGTCGCTTGGTTGTCTGGACAGAAGGTCAACAACAGACAAATTAAGGAACATCTCTCCAAGCAACTGCCGGATTACATGATTCCTCAAAGATTGGAATGGCTTGCAAGTTTGCCCAAAAATCATAATGGTAAGCTAGATCGTAAAGCTCTGCAGGCTTTATTACCGGAGAACCGTCCAACAACAGAAAAAGCTGCAACTGCAACTGCAACTGATTCATCAACAGCAATCGAGTCATCAGATGAATACTTGCCCCTAGGACCAGCTCAGCGTTGGCTCGTATCATACTTTCAACCCCCTTACCAGTGGACGGGGTACACGCGTTTTCTATACCACCAATCCTTAAATCTGGATATTTTTAACAAAGCTCTCAACCTTATGGTGAAACGCCATCCCGCTATGCGTACTGTCTTTGTGTCACACAAAGGGCAATGGCAACAGCGAGTGCTCAATCAACCGCAGCAACTGAGTGTCAATTTTCTTGATGGTAGTCATCTGACAACTGAACAGTGCGATGAACAAATTCGCAGTATGATACAGCAAAGCAGCCAAAAACTGCGGATTGATGAGTGGCCCTTGTTAGCGACAATTGCGGTCAAGGTAAGTGAATCGTGCTATGACATTACAGTCGTCGCACACCATATCATTGCTGATATGCTCAGTACGAGCGTGTTATTTAAGGAACTCTGGTACGCATATGACCGGATGTTGGTGGGTGGAAATGTCAGCTTTGAAAACCCTTCTCCACAGTCTTATACAGATTACGTGCGTTTGCTTGTGGAACAAGATAAAGGTGGAGCTTTGGCGAGCCATGTTGATTACTGGAATTCCCAGTTTCCTTCTAGGGAATACACGTTCTTAGTTCCTTTTGACCATCTTCAAGGCTCGAACGATGAGGCTTCTGCTTGCAGTCAAAAATTTGTCTTGGCTAAAGAACAAACCAATGCTCTGCTACGCAAAGCCAAACAGTACTATGGTTGTAATGTGTATACTCTTTTACTGGCTCCTCTATACCAGCTAATGGCAAATTGGTCTAACAAATCTTGGGTAGTGGTTAGCCATCGCACTAACGGTAGGGACTTGGGTGAGAATCATCTGTTCTGGGAAAGCGTTGGTAACTATGCTGTCAATTTCCCAGTGGGCATCAATGTAGAACATCAGGAAAAGTGGGAACAGATTATTAAGAATATTAAAGATGGATTTGATGGGCTGCCAATGAATGGTAATACATTTGATTGGATATCCGATCGCTTGCCCAGCCATATCTATCCTGACGCTAATTTGACACCGATACGAGCTAATTACCTGGGGAACCGCACTCTACCCTCTTTTGAGTTGTTTGAGTTCCCAGAGGAAGATCGCGATCGCCGTTTGTCTCCTCCCGAGCAGAAACGCACAACCTTGCTGGAGTTTTTCTTTTCCATTGTCAATGGAAGCTTGCACTTAGAAATCGAGTACTCTAGCAATTTCCACCGTCCCGAAACCATCAACCAACTTGGCAAGCAATACTTGGAGCTTATGAATAGCGTGCTTGCAGCCGTGTACGCAACAATAACTGCGTAGAATCGGCAAGCTACCCATCCCCAACTTTCTCTTGTGGTGCGGGCTTCCAGAGAGCCATTTACAAAAGACGGGTGAGGGCGTTCCGCAGTCGCCTCAACTCTGGTTAAGAGAGCACGGCGCTGCTCTCCGTACCACATTCAAAGGAGAATTTATATTAAGCCCGGTTAATTAGTTATTATTAAACAATCTGTGCAAAAACCGGAAAACTCTCTCCCTCCCCCATTGTTAATGCCAACCGTGCTTGGAAACTTTGAGTCATAGCTAAATATGTAGTTTTTTAAAGGATTCCGTAATCTTTAACTCTGGGCTTGATGGAGTAATACAGAGACATAAATACTAGCAAAGCTTTTAATGGGTTTTAGTTTTTATAATCCGAAATCTGTAAAGCAATAATGCAATTTAATTTTAAAATTTCGACACTTCCTTAAGCAGGATTTGAGCCAAGGCACTCACCTGAGTTTGTCAAGGCTTGCTGCTTGCTCTCTTTGCTGTTGTCAAAGAAAAACACGGAATCCTCAACAAGGAAATAGAGGAAATGCTAAAAATCAAAGTTTTCAATTATCAAACAGGTGAGATCCACCCAATGGATCTGACACCAGAAACAAACGGAAAAGGTCAGTGTACTATTGGACGAGCCTTAAACTGTGATTTAGTTCTGATGAGCCTTGAGGTCAGCCGCATACACGCCAGGATTATTTTTCAAAGAGGACAGTATTATTTTACTGACCTGTGTAGTAAGGTCGGCTCCCGAATTAACAATGAAGAGGTCAAGGCTAACCAGAGCTATATCCTGCAAGAAAATGACATTATCCGCATCGGGGGATTTGTCATCCTTGTTGAAGCAATAGAGACATCTTTGTTAAGTGGAGAAACCTTTCAGGGGGGGAGACAATACAGCACGGGTCAATGGATAAAGGATGATGCGCTCGTTCGATGTGTGGGGATAGTCGATGAAACAGCGGATGTAAAAACGTTTCGTTTAGTCGCCGAACCATCGGTGCTGTTTAGCTATAAACCAGGGCAATACGTCACCTTAGAGGTGGACATCAATGGGGAGTCGATACTGGGCTCCTACTTCATCTCCTCCACACCTTCAAGACCCCACAGCCTGGAAATTACCGTCAAACGCGTGGGGCGTGCAACCGACTCCCGCAATAGGTCACTGGCTTTGGTTTCTAATTGGTTGCACGATCGCCTCACTGTTGGCAGTACGGTGAAATTAATTGGCGGTCCGATGGGGGAATTTACCTGTTTTGACAAACCCTCGCAGAAACTGCTGATGATTTCTTCTGGGAACGGTATCATTCCAATAATGTCCATAACGCGGTGGATGAGCGATACATCATCAGATGGGTCTGATATTGTCTTTTTTCACAGCGCCCGTACTCCCCGAGATATCATCTTCAAACGGGAATTGGAGCTAATGGCAGCACGTATGCCCACATTCCGTCTGGCAATGACCATGACTCAGCCAGAACCGGGTGATGTTTGGATGGGCTTAACTGGTAAAGTGACTGAAGCAATGCTGCAAACGATCGCCCCTGACTTGCAAGAACGTACAGTCTATGTTTGCGGACCGGATAGTTTTCTGCAAGCAGTTAAAGCAATGCTGGAAGCTCTTGCTTTCCCCATGCAGAACTATTACGAGGAAAAACTTGGAGCGCCAAAAAAGGGGCAAAACGCCCTAA
The DNA here is from genome assembly GCF_054684315.1 of Scytonema sp. NUACC21. Lineage (NCBI taxonomy): Bacteria > Bacillati > Cyanobacteriota > Cyanophyceae > Nostocales > Scytonemataceae > Scytonema > Scytonema sp. NUACC21. The sequence goes on from NZ_BAAFZH010000104.1 coordinate 217,539, forward strand.
AAATTTCAGGAAAGGAACCACCATTGCTGCCCCCCAGAGATCGGTTTCAACATGGATTTCAGGGTAGTGACGAACCTACAGTGATTAGATTTCCTTACCAACAGACACCACAAGACGGGGCTACAATCATTCCCTTCGATCGGGGGACACCACAAGACGGGGCTACGATCGTTCCCTTCGATCGGGGGACACCACAAGACGGGGCTACAATCGTTCCTTTTAATCAGAGCACGCTACAAGACGCACCTACAAAGATTAAATCATCCTTTCAAGGAACGCCACAAGATGCTCCTAGGGCGCTTCAATCGGCTAAGCAGGTTACAAAATACGAGAAAAGCTGTCAAACGGAAATCCAGGATAAAAATGGCGCACAAACCCTAGTAGAAGAGCTATCAATTCCCCTGAATGAGTTGTTCCCTGAAGCAAGTGGCTATGCGCCCAAATTAGTTTCAAATTCTCCATTTTCCACTGGATTACCAGCTTTATACATTATCGGGTTCCTGTCTGGTTTATCTATGGGGCTTTTTAGTCCCTTTATTTCAACACTCATGTCTCAACATAAAGTTCCTGAAATGTTGATAGGTGCGAACTCTACATTGTACTATCTTGCCATCACTTTGGGAACCCCCGTTGTCGCAAAGATGTTGCCCCGAGTAGGGCTGCGGCGAACTATGATGTTTGGCTTGGGACTCATGGGTTTAACTGCGCCTCTATTTACCATGACCACGGAAGTGTCCTTGTGGTTTGTTATACGTGCTGTCATGGGTATTGCTTGCAGTTTGTACTTCGTCAGCGGACAAACAGGATTAAACCACTTTTGCCGTGAAAGTAATCGGGCGATAGCTAATGGTTTGTATGCTCTTACCTTTAGTTTAGGATTCGGTATTGGTCCTGCGATCGCTTCCGTCTTCTATAAATTTTCACCAACACTTGCTTTTTCTTTAGGTAGTCTTTTAATTTTCAGCGGTATAGTAGTCGTCTTGATAGGTATACCTGAAACGGTTGTCGTTTTTCAACCATCTTCACGTACTGGAATTTTTAAAAGGCTATCAGTGCCTCTGTTAGGTGCATTTGCTTTCGGTTTTGCTGAAGCAGTTCTAGTCTCCCTATATCCAGTGTATCTTCTCCAACAAAACTATAGTGTGGATAGCATAGGCTATACCTTTTCTATATTCGTCGTTGGAGGTTTGCTTGCGACGATTCCGATTACACATTTTGCAGATAGATTTGGCAAAATCAATGTTCTTCTGGTGAGTGTTTGTGTCGTCATATTATCTATCTTATCGCTTTCATTAACGCAGGATTTAATTGCTGTTCAGTTACTTACCTTTATTACTGGAGCTAGCTTGACTCCTATTTTCCCCCTATCATTAGCACTCATTGGAGAAAAACTTTCGCGAGATGAATTATCTTCTGGAAGTGCCTTATTCACAGCAGTGTATAGCATGGGATGTACCGCTGGACCTTTACTTTCCTCCATCACCATGAAAATGTTCGGCGATCGTTATATATTTAGCTTGTTGTTAATCAGCTTGGTAATATTTTTAGAGCGGGTAATGAGGCAACCTAAAAAAGCATTTTTTACTTCTCAAGCTGCATAAAGGTCTATTGCCTTTGGATGTTTGAAATACACTTATGTAGGGCTAAAGCCAAGCACATGAGTCTTCTGGCAGGGCATTGCCCACCCTAAACTACTAACAAGTATTCCTGAAGTATCTAGAAGCCCTACATGATTGGAATGTTCCTAAAAAAAGCAAGTAGTGAAAGTTGACAAAACTGTAGTTCTTAATTAAGTTTGGAAGATTTAATAATGGAAACAAAAAATTATCGAATTGAGGATTTATCTACTTTGGGGGGAACCCATAGGTCAAATCAAATAATCAGCCATCAGAACCAAGAAATTGCTCTGGGCGAGATAAACTTTACTCTAGCTGATGTTATCAAAACAATACCCCCTGAATGTTTTCACAAGAATCCTCGGAAAGCTTGGACTGGTGCATTAATTAGTTTTCTGCTCATTGTTTTGGGTTACTGTGGGATGGCAATTCTTCCCTGGTACTGGTTACCACTAGTGTGGATTTGGACTGGTATAGCGTTAACTGGTTTTTTTATGTTAGGTCATGATTGCGGTCACTATACTTTTGCCAAAAAACCGTGGGTAAACGATTTAGCAGGGCACTTATTTATGACCCCCGTATTTTACCCATTTTACAATTGGCGGATTCAACACAATTGCCACCACGCTCATACAAATAAGCTGGGAGGGGAAGGTTTGAAGCAATTGGAAGACATATCAAATGGAAAAGCAGATCCATACTGGCACCCCTTCAGAGTGGAGCTTTATGAAAGCTTACCACCAAAGACTCGTTGGATTTATCAAAAGCTGAAAGGAGGATTTTGGTGGCTAATAACGATTCTGGGTTGGTGGTACCAAATCACCCTCGATACATCTAAATTATCTACAAAAGACCGTTCCAAGGTAAAGCTATCGATCGCGATCTCGCTAGCTTTTGCTGGGATTGTCTTACCTACCCTTGTTCTGACTACAGGAATCTGGGGACTGATCAAGTTTTGGCTAGCTCCCTGGCTGATGTTCCATTTTTGGTTTAGCACAATTACTCTACTTCACCACACATCTCCTGAAACCATTTGGAAAGAAAATACTGAGTGGAATGCTGTCCAAGCTCAACTTTGGGGAACTACTCAATGTAATTACCCCCGATGGTTTGAATTTTTCTGCCACGACATTAACTATCATATTCCCCATCACGTTTCAGCTGCGATCCCTTTCTATAACCTGCGTTTAGCTCATCAGAGTCTTCAACAGAATTGGAAACCTTTTATCAGGGAGGTTAATTTTTCATGGTCGCTCATTAAGCAAATCATTAGTCAGTGCCATCTGTATAACGCCACTGAAAAACGCTACCAATCTGTTAAAGAAGTTCAGCAACAATCATCTGTGAAACATTTGACATAATTTCTGATTGTTTAACCCAAACTCTTAACAGAGGTCTAAAACTGGAGATTGCTTAGTGAAAGTCTCGTTGCAAGACTAGGTGAGTATACCATTATTTCAGCCCATCCCCTGTAAACAAATATGACAAGGCAACAGCCAAAAAATGGCTAATTTCTTCAAAGAAATATCCCATTTTTTCAAAAGAATATCGATTGCAAGCGTGTTTTCAACTTGTTATCGTCATAAAAGATAACATGACAACATCTACCAAGTAAAAAACAAAGCTTTTGTAATAGGTTTGCAGTCTATCAAAGTGCTCGTTGCTCTTGTTAAAAAAAATCAATGTTTCTTAAACTTTCTTAAAGTGTAGGGCTACTGATGATAGTATCATTATTGCAGTAAGTAATGTAACAAAACCGAACAACAAGGACGAATCTACAAATTAAATTCACAACTTCCTTTTTGCCCTAGTTTTATCGATTCATAGGAGTTTGTCAAAATATGGCTAAATCTGCTCTTTCTCTACTTTTAGGGTTGACCACAACCATAGCTGTCTTAAAACCTATGACTGTTCAAGCTGCGGACTATGACTATAGCAGAGTGAAAAATCTATCAGCAAGACCGATTGAGTCTAATAATGTACTCTCTCTTTATGGAGATTGGTCTCAGAATGAAGGATACGCAGTTTTCTCTAATCTAGATCCCGATGCCCCAGACACAGGTCGTGTGGGTAACCGCATCAATGCGACTTACACCTCTTATTATGCAATAGGTCGGGAGCGCAGTCCCGAACAAAGCGGTGCAACTCGCTCAGCAAGCTTAGAAAATTTTACAGGCTTCAATAACCTCTTCAACTACTTAAACAAAAATAATATTCCCCTCAGTAGTGTTGGCTTCGGTTTTGCTCCAAAAAACGATCGAGATTTAACCAAAACGTGGAACTTAGGAGAAAATAAGCTAGGTCAAGATTGGTTCTCTAGCCCAGATTCAGCTATTGAGGAGCAGCTTTATCGAGCGAATCCAGATGATGTAGAGTTGTTTCTAACTTATGGAACAACTAAGATAATTAATTTTGGATATTCAGATTTTTACGTAATCTCAGATAATAGCAGTGGTGTTGTCTCCGATGACAATTGGAATGTCTTTTACACTGACCCTGTCCCAGCGTATAAAGTAGCTGGTCTAGATCCCTTAACGTCGGGGTTAGCTGATGCTTTCTTGCAAGATGTGGCGGCTGGTGGAAGTGTTCAGTTTGTTTCTGAAGACCAACCTAAGGTTTCTGATATTTCTGTGGCCTTTACTGATAAGTATCAAATCTTCAATTTGTCCTTTCCATTAGAGATTAGAGTAGTCAGTAGTAAGAGTGTACCTGAATCCTCCCCAGTGTTGGGATTATTAACGTTTGGAGTTGTAGGTGTAGTTCCGTGGATGACAAAATATAAGAAAAAGGGGAAAAAGTCTGAGGGTATGAAACCCTGTTGATACTATTGTTGTTATCTGAATTTGACAGAATCTGCAAACCTTTGTGAGAAATTATTATATGCGTAATTACCTGCTTTCAACACTTTTTGGAGTGACTGCTGCCATTGTTGCACAGGCTCCCCTACCTGTTAAGGCTGAAGCCAAGGTCTATCAATTTGTAGGTGGTAAAGAGAGTGTCAATGTTGATGCAGAAGCACTTGAGGTGCTGGAGTCCCTGGGTTTATCTTTGGCTTTCGTAGAAAATACAGCCGAACCAGCTCCGGGTTACACCTATGGTTTTAACGTCCTTCCTGCCAGTTCAGACCCTAACAATCCAATTAGTAACTTTACCTTCAGCTACGATGATGTCACACAAGAATTTATTCCCCTTAATGGCACAGTAGATTTAACTGGCAGCATATTTTTCAACGTAGACACGACTAAGCTTGCTCTTCCTCCTCAACTAGAAATAGGAGACTTATTTGCCCAACCAGCTATTGACCTTGATGTTTTAGATAGGGCAAACACTGGTTTGCCAGTATTTACTCTGGAGCCATTGGCTCCTCCAAAAGTCGATCTTAACAATCAAACTGTAACGCTCAATTTCGACACCTTCATAGCTCAGGAGTTCAGCGATTTTCTGGTTGCAGCAGGAGCAGATGTCCCGATTGCAGGCTTAAAGTTTGGGGAAATTCAAGGCGATAGGAATATTGCTTTGGTTCCCGAACCTAGTAGTGCGCTAGCAATCTTAATGGTTGGTGCGGTACTAGCTGCATCTAAGTTGCGTCACTCGGCTTAAGTGAAATGTTCTGTTGAAAATTTTTTGAGTCGTAACGCCCCCGCGCTCGCTCATTTTTTCAACAGAACTTTATATATAAAACAGTAATTTTTACATATAGTCAGAAAATAACCATTGTATTTCTTTTAGCCTTGTTAAAACCTTTATGCGTATATACCACCTTCCAACACTTCTGGGATTAACTACCACTATCGCAGTGTCAGCTCCTCTATCTGCTCGAGCTGCAACTTTCAACTTCGATCGACTGCAAAATATTTCATCACGACCAATCGAATCTGCGTATACGCTGAGCTTAGAGGGAATACCATCCGAGAACGAAGGGTATTCAGCTTTCTTCAGGCTAGATCCTAATGCCCTAGACTTTGGTCATAGAGATATCAGCTTGAATGCATCAGGTAATGGCGCTCCTTATTACACGACTGGTCGTCAAGGAAGTCCCGAACAACCTCCAAGCAATTCTACCAGAACAGCAACCGTTACTGGGATCGCTAGTTTCCCAACCTTAAGCAGCTTTTTAACTAATAACGGGATTTCCTTCAGCAATCTTGGATTTGGTTTTGGACAAAAAAGCGACCGAAGTTTTACCAAAACCTGGAATTTAGGTGAAGATAAGCTCGGTCAAGATTGGTTCGCTAGTCCTAATTCAAATATTGAGGAAAGAATATATAGAGCTAATCCAGATGACGTTGAAGTGTTCCTCTCCTATGGGACACAGAAAATAGTCAGTGTCGGATATTCTAATATCTACTCAGTACTCGATTACGGTGCAACAACTCAACTGTCTGATGATATTGACACCGCTTTTACTGACCCAACTAAGGCAACAAAAGTGGCTGGGCTAGATCCATTTGCAGACGCTTTGGCTAATGCTTTCTTACAAGATGTTACTGCTGCTGGTGGTGGAGTCCAAGTAGTTATTGAAGACAACAACGTTGATGACAGTAATTTTACTACGGGCAACGGTTTCGGTATCATAAATCTTAAATTTCTGGGCACTCTTCGAGCGGTATCAATACCCGAACCCTGTTCGGCGTTGGGTTTACTGATGTTTGGCGCTTTAGGTGTTGTTTCTTCTCAGAAAAGATGGAAAAACCAGCGCGGCTCGTCGATTTAGTCGATCGGGAAAACAGCTTTCATCTGTGCCCTTTAAGGCAGGGATGAAAGCCTCTTTTTGGTTGTCAATACGTTTTGACGCGATTTGATAACATGACATCGCAGATAATTTGTTGTGGTGTTACGTCGGAATCACCACCTAGCAAAGTCCATCAACAATGTAGCTTGGACTTTGTTCCGTCAAAACTGTGTACGATGTGTGTTTCTCCACTGTTTTGGAGATATAGAGTAAATCTGGCGAAACCGACGGATGAAATGACCTGCATCTGGATAACCTACTTTAGCAGCAATTTGATTCACCGGTTCATCAGTCTTTAAAAGCAGCATACGTGCTTCTGCCATCTGGCGCTCGACAATCCAGTTGTATACAGTCTTGTTAGTTTGACGTTTGACTAAATTGGTTAAATAAGCAGTAGAATAACCAACTGCCTCAGCTACATTGTTAAGGTTAATTTGTTTGTGATAATTTTCTTCGATGAATTGGAAGACTGGATGGAGTTGGGGGAAGCTGTCAGGAAAAATTGATTGAGGGTCTGGCACGATCGCAGTATTAATAGGCTCTGACTCTTTCACGACTTGACTTTCAGTAGAATACCACTGCTTGAGCATTGCCTGTTTTTCCAGTTGAATGGCGATCGCTCGCAGTAATTCCTCTACCTTACAGGGTTTAGTCAGATAGTCATCAGCTCCGAGTTCCATTCCCAGGCGTAGCTCGGCTTTGGTAACTTTAGCAGTGAGAAAAATAAAGGGAATGACTGCTGTGAGAGGTTCTTCCCGTAGTGTTTTCAGCACGCCATAACCATCAAGTCCCGGCATTTGAATGTCGCAAATTATCAAATCCGGTAACTGCTCTTTTGCTAATTGGACACCTACAAGACCATTTTCAACCCCAATGACGTTGTAACCATCTGTTTTAAGACTGTTTAAAAAGAGATTGCGTGTTCGTGTTTCATTTTCAATTATTAGAATTTTTTTCATAATTTTCTCTGCGCTCCGCCGATTTAGTGAAATTATGAAGGTAATCACTACTGGGTCTTCGGTTAATTCAGGAGTGGCAAAGTAACAATAAATGTAGTGCCTTCACCAACAGTACTGTTCACGTGAATTTGACCCCCGTGTAAATCTACAAATTTTTTGACAACTGATAGCCCCAGCCCTGTGCCTTCTATCTCGCCAACATTACTACCTCGATGAAATGGCTCAAACAATTGTTGTCGATCTGCCAGTGGAATACCAATTCCGCGATCGCTAATCTGAAAAATTAAGTTTTCATTTTGGCTAGATAATTGCAAATCGATTTGACTGCTTGGTGGGGAATATTTCATGGCATTTGAGAGCAAATTTGTCAGAATGGGCTGTAGCAGGTTCTTATCCACGCAAGCTGTTAAACAGTCACCTTGACTAACAAAAGACAAGACGTGCTCACCACTGTCTTGCATTTGCATTTCTACCAGTACGTGACGGCACAATTGCACTACATCGAGTGGTTGTGGATCGAATTTTCGTTTTCCTGCTTCCGAACCACCAATAATCAGCGCCTGATCTAGCAATGAGTTTATCTGTTCAACGTCCGTTTCAATACCATAGAGATACTCAAGTTTTTCCTCCTCAGTCCATTTGTAACCGTAGCGTCTCAGCGAACTGGTAGAAAAAGAAATGTTGTTTAATGGAGTGCGGAATTCGTGGGAAACTATGGAGATAAAACGTGCTCTAAGTTCGCTAAGTTCTTTTTCTTGTTCTAGAGCCTGTCTAATGTCTACTTCCGCTTGTTTGTGCTTGGTAATATCGATCGCTGTTCCCAATACAGCTAACTTTCCTTCAAATTCAATTGAACCAATACAGCAATTTAGCCAACGCTCCTCACCAGTTTTGGTCAGAATCTTCATTTCTTCTTCACAGCGCTTGATTTCTTCATTTTCGACAAAAACCAATTGTTGTTGTCGATGTAATTGTCTGCGCTCTTTAATTAATTCCCAAATATCAGGGTGAGCTAATAACTCTTCTCTTTTGTAGCCTGTGATAGCTTCTGCCGCAGGATTGACATAACAAAACTGGGTTCCTTGTTGAATAAATATAATGACGTTAGTCATTTCTGCCAAAGTGCGAAATCTAGCTTCGCTTTGACACAGTGCTTTTTCAATGCGCTTGCGTTCTGTGATATCTTCAGTAACAATAATAAAATACTTTGCCGAGCCGTCTGAACCTCGAACAAGGGACACAGTTGTATGAACCCAAACATACGAAGAATTTTTACAGATGTAGCGCTTCTCCATTGAGTAAGTCTGGATTTCATTTGCTAAGATTTGACAAACATACTCTAATTCAGTTTTCAGGTCGTCAGGATGGGTAATAGCCGGACAAGCTCGCTCCAGCAATTCCTCTGATGTATAACCCACAATGTCACAAAACTTTTGGTTAACTAGTATAAAGTGTCCATCTGTTCCCACATGGGCTAAACCGACAGCCGCCTGATTGAATGTGGCGCTAAACCGTTTTTCACTCTCTTGCAGTGCTGACTCTACCTGAGTGCGATCGCTCATCTCGTAACACAATCGTTCGTTAATATTATTGAATTTAGCAGTACAATCTTGAACTTTCAATTCTAACGGCTCAATAGCCAAATCTGTAGAGTCGGTTAAGTCTTCAATATCGGGGCTAAAAAATTCAGTTTTTTCTAGTGTATTCAATAAAGTTTCAGTTTTTTCACACAAAACTGAGTTTTTGGGATGACTTGAGTGATAGTCTAGGACTGTTTCTCTTTGCTGCTCTTTGGTGATGTTGCTAACCACTAGACAAGCGCACTCCCTATCGTAATCTTTCAAATAGGTAGCGGCGATTTCCACCGGAAAACTCCTGCCCTCTTTAGATTGTTGCAGAGATTGAAAGGTCAAAAAGCGTTTTTGTTTGATTTTTCTCCAGTAATTCGACCAATCTTTTCCACGCAAGAGGGGATTCAGCTTCTCGACAGTCATTGAGAAAAATTCCTCACGAGAATAGCCAGTCGTAACACAAGCTGAGTTGTTGACATAAAGAAATCGTGCTTCTGAATCTACCCAGAAAATAGCAACTGTAGTCCGATCTAGAAATAATTTAGCAAACTGCAATTCTTCTTCTGGATTTAGAATGCATCCTATCTGACCTTGCTCTGAAACAAACTTACTAGAAACCATAACACCAGTCGTTAATTTCTATTTTTTCTCTGCTATTAAATTTGATTATCTTGTATAATATCTATCCATTTTATATAGTTTGCTCCACATTTCTCTAAAAGATAGTTACTGGAATTCACATGATAGTGAAATTCATAAAGTATCGTGTAAGTATGCATGAAAATATAGAGTGTTTTCACACAATTACCCTACCGTAAAGCCGATATTTCATTTTTAATCCTTAATTAAGGAATCAGAACAGATTTTGGCAATTACGCCTATCTTTACAAAACTTTACAATTTTTGTAATTGATAGAACACATCGTGGGGCAATTCCTGCGGAGATGGAAATGCCATTTTTACTAAATCTTCATTGAACGGAGAATCCTCTTATTTTCCTCAAATAGTTATGAGGGATGAATAATAAAATACTAGTACAAGTCGGCGTAAATAAGGCAACCATTGTAAATTGCTCCAAAGCTTACAGTGTAAGCCTTTTAATTTCATCCTTTATCCTTGATACTTCAGCCTTTCTGTACTAGGCATTTCATATTGGTTAGATAATGTATCCTATTTTCAGGACTTACGCATCAATTCCCAAAAATCCGGTTTCTTCTTAGCTATTGGCTGGGTAAATGGGCTATTTTTCATAGAAACCGGTTTTTTTGCGTAAGTCCTATTATGTTTAAGGCTGGATAAAAACCTGTTCTCACAAATCGTTTTAAATTTCCGAAATTTGCGTAAGAGAGTTTGTTTTTAGAAAAAGTTGACCCTTTGAGTCTAGAGCAGTAGTCCATTAATTCTACTTAACCCGGTTTCTGAATACAGAAGCGCTGTTTAAAGCGTCGATATGTCAACAAATTTAGTATTGACAAAAGTCAGAAACTGTGGTCAAACCTATTCTTGAATACTAAACTGACACTCTAGATCTACTTAAAATATTCTTTTTCATTTCTGTGTTGCATACACATCAGCTGTTTTTACTAATACCCCATAAAAATATAGGGATTTTAAATCATTTATGAAAAACTTTTCAGTACCGTAGGTAGGGCATAGTCCCAGGAGCGAGCTTTTGTACAGCATATCCCTACTAGGTATGGTGAAAAAATCACGAAACTGCGGCAAATCAGATTCTCAAAATCAATGAGTTAGGTAAGTTTTATGAAAAAAAAGTCAAATAAGGAACAAGATACGGTGTTGCAGTTAAATGACGGCACTTTAATTGAGGTCATGCCAAGTTTCAAGTGGAGAAAAAGGCGATTCACCTCCGTAAGTGCGATCGCTATACTGCTACTATCTGTATCTGGTCTTGCTTTTGTAGGGCTAAACTCCAGTACGAAAAAAAATGACAACAAAATTATATCTAATAACCGTGTTATTCCGGTGAAAACTCAACGGATCGAAGCAGCCAAGTCCTATCAATTATCACAGGCTTACACGGGAGAAGTTGCAGCGATGCGAGTCAGTGAGTTGGGTTTTGAGCATTCTGGAAGGGTAGTGGAGCTAAAGGTAGATCGGGGCTCACGCGTTACTGCGGGAACTCCCTTAGCACAACTCGATAGCAGTGACCTAGAAACTCAAGTTCAAGAATTACTTGCCCGCAAAGCCCAAGCTGTAGCTGTTCTTGAGGAACTCAAAGCCGGACCGCGAGCGGAGAAAATAGCTGTTGCCCGCGCCCAAGTCAAACAAATAGAACAACAGTTGAAACTAGAAGAAATCAAGCATACCAGAAGAAAAGATTTATACAATCAAGGAGCTATTTCTAGAGAGCAGTATGAAGAAGTTGCCTTTAATACTAATGTTTTGTTAGAGCGGTTGGCAGCCGCCCGCAGTGAATTAAATGAGTTACTAGCAGGCACGCGCAAAGAACAGATAGCAGCACAACAGGCAGTTGTGAAACAGTTAGATGCTGGCATCGCTCAAATTAAAATTAAAATTGCCAAGAGTACAATCAAAGCTCCGTTCTCGGGGATCGTTGCAGCACGTCGCTTAGATGAAGGCACTGTTGTCAATGCAGGTCAAGCAGTGGTGCGCTTGGTGGAAAACACTAAACCAGAAGTAGAGATTGGTGTCCCCGTACAGTTAATACCACAGATTCAACTGGGAAGTACGCAGAACCTACAAATAGGACAAAAAACATACAAAGGTAAAGTTTCATCAATTTTACCAGAAGTGAACCTCACAACTCGTACTCGAACTGTGGTGTTGACATTAGAGGAATCGAGAGCGCAGTCAGTAGCTCCCGGACAAATCGCACGCTTGACAATTCCGCAAACAATTAGAGCCAATGGATACTGGGTACCAATCACAGCATTGGTACGTGGAGAGCGTGGTTTGTGGTCTTGTTATGCCTTAAGAGAAGCAGAAAACTTATCAGATGGAACAAAGTCTTATCGAGTCGAACAACAAAACGTTGAGGTATTGCACACACAGGGAAGCCGTGTTCTCGTGCGGGGTACACTTCAGCCCAGTGACACAGTGATTGCAGATGGTACTCAGCGGATCGTACCCGGTCAGTTAGTGCATCCAACACTGTACGTGGTCATTTGTCATTTGTCATTTGTCATTTGTCATTCTATTTATATCGGTGGGCATTGCCCACCCTACGCCTAACTACGCCAACCACTATCTCCCCTTCTTAGATGCAGTGGTCAGTTTACGTCGAAGTTGAGTGATTTTATCAACCAGTTGCACTTCCCACTTGTTTTCGTTGAGATTCCTTGCTAAGATTACCGCTCGCTCATAAAAATTCCGAGCCGTTGGCAGGTCGCCCATGCGCTCGTATAATTGAGCGTAAGATTCAAATGACTTCAGCTCTTCCCGCAAATTTTTTAATTCTTTTGCTAGGGCTAGTCTCTGTTCTAGCAAGTCTAAGGCACGTTCGTAACGTTTGACTTCGCCATGAGCAATGACTAAACCGTCAATTGCTCGTAATTGGTTAGTGCTTTCGCCTGCTATTTTAGCCAACCCCAGTGCTTCGCCGTAAGCGCCAATGGTACCTCGATAATCACGAGCTGCTGAGTAAGCATCACCGAGATTATTTAGGGTATTTGCTTGACCAATAACATCATTGAGTTGACGGCGGTAAGTCAGTGCTTTTTCGTAAAATTTGATGGCTTTGTTGTACTCTCCCAACCTTGCTGTTGCCAAACCCAAACTATTGAAAGATAGCCCTTGACCTTCAGTATTCTTTAACTGGCTGGCTATTTCTACTGCTTCTGTCAAGGTTTGATAAGCTGCTTTATTTTCTCCTTTTCGTAGAAGTAAACTGCCGATATTATTCAAGCCAAAAATTTGCCCTTGGAAGTCCTTGATATCACGCGCAATGGACAAGCGCCGACGCATAGCATCTTCCGCCTCCTTATAACGACCAAGTTGCACGTAACCCCTACTGAGAGAATCGTAAGTTAGACCTTGTGCTTTCAGGTCGCCGATTGAGTGATAAAGCTCCAGTGCTTTTAACCAAGATTCAACTGCTTTGTCCGAACGTCCTTGCTGGTATTGTTTTTCTCCCTGGCGCACCAACTCATCTGCTGCAGTTGCGGATTCTTGTACCAACGAACGATTCACAGGGTAATGGAGTTGTTCGGTGATGTCACCTGCGGTTGCTGCAAATGGATGTAGCAAAACAGCTAACAGCAAAATATAATTTGCTCCTGGGAATAAACGCCATCTTTTCATAAAATTTTCCCGTGGCGGGTTTAAGTAAAAGGTTAAAAAAATTAAAGTTTACCAACCCATAAACACGTTATTACGTAAAATCACGCAACTCCAGGTTGAAGGAAATTCTCCCCTAAGTAGATAGCGCGTATATCTGTTGGTAATTTTTCCTCTAACATACGATAACCTTGTTGGAGAAAATTTGCTACTTCGATGGGAGCGATCGCTTTTCCTTCAGCTTGTAGGTAGGCAGCTATTCTTGTTTCGCTCCAGTGGAAAGTTTGAGCCATCACGACTATCAACCGCAGCATTGGTGGTAACTGGTCTAAAGCTTGTTCTACATAACACCACAACGGCGGAGAAGTTGTTTTGAGAGAATAATGAATGGCTTCGGTTGGTGGTAATTGAATTTCGTTGATACAAAATGCCGTCATGTTAATCAACCAGTTTTGTAGGGTAAGACCTTCCCTAGCTGGCTGACCGCTGTTTAAATCCAATCCCCGAAGTTCGTAATAAATATGCCGCCAAGTCAGAGCAAACAAATAATCCGCTTGCACGGGCGAGCGGGCGGAATGACGAATCAACGTATAAACTATAGGAGTGTATCGGCAAAAAATTGCCGTAAAGTATTTGCCAGCATCCGGCTCTTGTTGAAACTGAGTCAGTAGCTCCTGGTCACTGTGATGAAAGAGCGATTTCACCAATGGATGATTGGCTTCGGTAAAATGAGGTATTTGTACCATTCGGATGAGAGTATGTTGCTAAAATGAGAGTAAGAGTGGCAATCTTATTGTTAACCGCAATAATATCCTGCTGTTGGTCTACTTGAGATGAACAGTTAGAATGTATTGTAATTGATACACTAGAAATACAAATTTAAGCTAAGTCCTAGATCTACAAAAGTTAAAAGCGGCTATCCCTATACAGTTCTCAATGTATTCATGGTTATAATTTTTAGCGTGTTACCGTCCCTGCTAGTTCCTCATACCATAGGCTCTTTCTTGCCTTTCTTACCCTTAGACAGCTTGTTTTCCACTCAAGGCATAATGGTGATGCTACTAGCAGCATATGCTGGTGCCATGTGGATGTTCCTCACCAGTGCCCCAAAAGTGCATACTGTCATGGTGTCCGATTTAGAAATAGCACGACAGTTGTATGAAGGGCTACTCGATTTGCCAGCAGCTGAAGTGCCTTTACACTACTACTACAACTACGAGCAAACTATAGGTGCGACGGGAATCGATCCCCTTTACCTATCTAGCAGCCCCTCCTTTGCGGGTAGTAGAATGACAAGTGCTAGTGATGGGCTTTGGTATCAGCTAAAGAAAAATACTCAGTTGCATGTCATTACTGGAGCGAGTGTAGGTACTAAAAATCAGCAGCGCCACGTTTGCTTTGACCGCGATTGTTTGGAAATGATTTTAATGAAAGTCGAAACCCGTGGCTTGAAATTCAAAATTCGCAGCCAAAAGCCACTTAACTTTTTGGTTAAGGATTATGAAGGTCGCATTATTGAAATGGCTGAAGTAGCAAATTAGTTTGGTTAGTGGTTAGTAAATAGTGGGTAGTTGTTAAAATCACTACTAACTACTAACTACTAACCACTAACTACTATCCATCCTCCCTAATTTGACCCATATTTCCAGCTAAAGGCGCTTTCCGAAACGTTGTCTAAGACTTTTGCCAATTTTTCCAGCATTTCTTCTGCTAAATCTAGTAAATCAAATTCACTGTATTCATTGCGATCGTTAAGACTGGCTTTTCCACCTGTCAGCGTAGCAGCGAACACTTTCTTGACCTCAAAGACTCTCTCATGAGGTTCAGCAATACACAGACACTTTTCTAATTTACTAGCAAGGTCTGGTAATGATGTACCTTTTTCCTTTAACTGCTTGCGAATCCTGATAGCTACCCAGTCATCGCTTTGCAAAAACGCAGTTATAGATTCTAAAATCTTCTGTTGTTGTTCGTCGTCTTCTTCTCCCCATTTCTCCAACCAATCACCATCCACATCCTCAACATACAAGTAAGCAGCATCAAGCCCGTAGTTAAATATGTCGTCTTGTAATTTCCGTGCTTCTTCTAAATGTTGAAGGAATTTCTCTAATCTCTGTTGATGGTCAGTTAATTCTTCGTTCATTTGAATGGCTTTAGTTATTAAAGAATGTTTTTATAAGTACTCATTTAATGAAAATAACCGACAACTACAAATTGAACTTTAGATAGACTTCTATAGAAAGGCGATCGCTGTTGTACAATGTGATATTGACCATTCTATTTACAAAATCACTCATGGCAGGATTGTAACTTAAAAATAATCCTCTCTCTATTCCCCACAGTCGTAAAGTTGTTTCCCAATCGTGGGATTTATCGTGAGCAAAATCTTCAGATAAACTAGTCAGTTGAATACACAGAGGGTTTCCCTGGGTACTACTGACAATTATATCAGTTGCCATTGATAAATCTGCAACATAACGTTGCAAAACACTACCTTTGCGAAGCTTAATAATATCGGCAATGGAATTCATCACGGCAGCATCTTTTTGACTGAACTCCCCCGCCATGAGTTTTTGTCTCCATATGTAAAACTTTGGGTCATTTTCGTTTAACCATTTGGGGAATAACTCACCGTACCAATATCTTTCAGTCGGTGTCATTTTTGCATAGTAAGCTTGCCTTTCATCTTCTGAATTTAGGGTTTTGAGGTCTAACCAAGTTCGAGAGTCATTAATAATCTGTTGCAAAAATAAAATAACGAATTTCTTAGCTGTAAGAGAACCAAGCTTTACGTCTTTCACCCAGCGATTTACCTCATCTAATCTTTTCGCTAAGTTAGAGTCGATGGAAGATGCTTCTTTCAGTAGTGCTCTCAGTTTATCTTTTATCTCTTTTGCTTGCAACAGATGTTCTACCTCAAACCATGTTATATTCTATATTCTGTAATTAAACTTCTACTTAATATAAAATATACAGGTTGCTAGGGTGCCAATTGTCAATTGTAAAGCTCCCCTTTACATTTCCTATTTTGGGAAATAGTTTTCAGTAGTTGCATGGACATATTGACGCAGGCTCATTCCCGCATCTTCAGCTTTTTGTGCAATTGACACTGGCACGTCTATCAGCAACACTTCTTCTTTGTCGCTTACCTGATAGAAATCTTCTCCCCGCTTTACAGCTACGAGCAAATCTGCCTCCAAGATATGCAAATAGTGCAGCACTGATTCCAATTCATGGTCTTTAAGCGCCGACTCCAACTTAGATACTGCTGCTTGCTGTACACCTAATTTTTCAGCTAGTTGTGCTTGAGTCAGTCCTGCTTTCGTCCTTAACTCGCGCATTGCGTCTATTAGGTAAACCCGTAAGTACTCTAGTTTTCCTGCCAGAACCACTTTTGGATCGTCGCTCACTTTTTGCTGCAACCAAGCTTAGAAATTATACTTGCTCATTTGTAGGGGAATCAAGTTTTAATTTTGGAGTAATAGCAATCAAAATCTAAAGATTTGTAAGGTGCGTTTGTCAAATGTAACACACCCTACGTCAAAGTTAGCATTAAGGTAGATTATGCAAGAGAGGTCATTTATAAAGTTCATCTTAAATTGCTAAATTTATTGTTGGGTAAAACAAGTGACACTCAACAATTTGATTGAGTGTTGGGTTTCGTTCCTCAACCCAACCTACTTTATAAATTATCTCTAAAGCCATCGTAAACCTTGGATATGTTTGGCTTACGTCCTCAACTCAACTGTTCATACTTAAACTTTCCTTTAATAGATTCGTTAAAGTATTTACCATCAGATGGCGCATTCTCTAACGCTTCCTTAACTTCAGGAGGAACTTTGTAATACTCGTAAACGCTTCCATTGTTAAATTCAATTGTAAGTGTTTGAGTTGCTGAGTTGTAGTCAAATCCCTTAATAACGCTGCTAGCAGGTTTGAGCAATGGGAATGCGATCGCATCCCGAATACTGGCACAATCTGTTAATAACATAACCAAGCGGTCAATTCCAATTCCCAAACCCCCGGTAGGTGGCATACCGTATTCCAGTGCTGTCAGGAAATCTTCATCAACCCCTTGGGCTTCCAGATCCCCAGCAGCTTTGCGTGCAGCCTGGGCTTCCAAACGCTGTCTTTGGTCAATGGGGTCGGTCAACTCGGAGAAACTGTTGGCTGTTTCCCGCCCGACGATGAATAATTCAAAACGTTCTACAATTCCGGGTTTGGAACGGTGGGGTTTTGCCAGTGGCGAAATTTCCACCGGATAATCGATGACAAAGGTAGGCTGAATTAAGTTTTCCTCCACCTTTTGCTCAAAAGCTTCATTCAGCAGCTTGCCAATTGATGGGCAATCTTCTATACCTTCAAGACCTGCATTTTTCCCTGCTTCTTTTGCCTCTTCCAAAGTTTGGAACGAGTTAAAATCCAAGCCTGTATATTCCTTCACCAAATCGTGCATCGTTTCACGCCGCCAGGGTGGAGTGAGATTCACTGGTGTACCTTGGTAGGTGATTTCGAGTGTACCGAGAACTTCTTTGGCAACGGTGGTAATAATACCCTCCGTTAGCGCCATCATATCGTTGTAATCGGCATAAGCTTGGTAAACTTCAATCGTCGTAAATTCGGGATTGTGACGGGTAGAAATGCCTTCGTTACGGAAAATTCGCCCCAGTTCAAATACCTTTTCAAAACCACCTACAATTAAGCGCTTGAGATGGAGTTCTGTAGCAATTCGCAGGTACAAATCTATCTCAAGGGTGTTGTGGTAAGTGATGAACGGACGGGCATCTGCCCCCCCTGCTTCTGCTTGCAAAACAGGAGTTTCAATTTCAATAAAATCACGCTGCTCCAGGTATCTTCGTATACCCGCAGTGATTTGAGCCCGACGGCGGAACGTTTGCCGAACTTCGGGGTTAACGATCAGATCGACATAACGCTGACGGTAGCGTTTGGCAACATCCGTCAACCCATGCCATTTATCAGGTAAGGGGAGAAGGGATTTAGTAAGAATAGTGTATTTTTTTACATATACAGATAACTCGCCCTTTTCAGTCCGTTTGATTGTTCCCTTGGCTCCAAGAATATCACCAACATCTGTCAGTTGCTTCAAGTGATTGAAAGCATCGGCGTTCACATCTGCCATGCCTTCCTCAATACGCTTTTTCTCCAAGTAAAGCTGAATTGAGCCCGTTTCGTCTTGTAAGGTGAAAAAAGCCAGTTTACCGAAAACACGACGCGCCATAATCCGTCCGGCAATGGCAACTTCAACATCAACTTCTTCACCCTTGGGTAAATCCGCAAATTTCTCCTGTAATTCAGCGGCATGATGGGTTAATTCCCAATGGTAGGCATAGGGATTCATGCCTAGCTGCTTCAGTTGTTCTACTTTCTCCAGTCGCGTGGCACGAATATCTTCTTCCGACATGATTAACGAACTAATTGGGGCAAGATTTAATTATAGAGAACTAGCCGCAGTATATCGATTCACTCCACAAAACAGTTGTTGACTAACTGCGCTTGTTGAAGATAAGGGTTTACTGTTTGTTGTAAAGCGCAGACAGTTGCGTCAGCGTCCACTACGGGAAACAAAAGCAATGTTGCTGCTTGCTGCTGACATTACCTAAAACATTACCCAAGAGACATTATATGCAAAGCACGTTACAATTTGAATACGATCGCGCAAACGATATCCTGTATGTTAACAAGCGCCATCCTTACCCAGAACAAGAACCAGCTGAAATCGACTATGGTGTCATTGCTCGTCTTAACCCCACTACCGGTGAGATTGAGAACTTAGAAATTCTGTTCTTTTCTCAAAGGTTATCGCAGAACCCTGTTCTCGAAATGCCACTGATAGCAGATTTCCACTTTGCTCCAACTCCGTAGCTGATAGCAGTTTTTAATTCAATGCAATTAGAGCTTTGCTGTTCTTGGCGTAACAACATATCGTAGTAAATCGGAGTAAACCCCAAAATATAGGATGAATTCTTAATTGCGAATTACGAATTATTTTGGCGTGGTTTCCCGGACGGCGAACTGTAGGGTATTTTCGCCGATTCGATGGTGGGCATTGCCCACCCTACAATTCCATATTTTGTCAATATAGGCATATACTCCTACTCAATTTTTGGGATGGGATTTTTTCATCATGTCAATTTTTCTTTGCAATTCTTCAATTTGCCTGCGTAAACTCTCCACCTCTCCTTGTTGAGTGGTTTGCGCTTTTACGTTGACTGCACCAGATGCAGCGGAACGCTGATAATTTCCTCTCTTAATCTGCCGATATTCGTCTGATTCTGCCCACTGTTGCAAATAATGCACGCGTTCTACAGCAAAAGGATGGCTCAAAAATACACCTTGACCACCATTATAAATCAAAAATTTGTAAATTTGATTGATTCCATCTATGTCAAGTGCTTGATAATCCTCTGACTGAAGGATAAACTCTTTTAGGCTACATTCGTTAGCATATTTAAGGCTGCCCCCAGAAACTTTCATCATAGAAGTCATTACTGGGTTTAAGTCGTCCATAGCTAATAATGCAGCGCGGTCTGCCGACAACTCGGCTTTCCTCCGCCATTCATAAAAACCGTAAATTAAACCTTGACTAAATAAGTTACCTATGCCTGAGGTCAATTCTCCGATCGTGGAAGCAGCATTCATCGCCCATATCGCCATTTGAATTAAAATAGTATGACCACATTTAATATGCCCCAGTTCATGGGCTAGCACAGCCCTGATTTCGGCTTCGCTCAGCAAGTCTAATATCCCTGTATTTATAACTATATAAGGATGCTCTTGCCCTAGCGCATAGCTATTCGCTAGAGGATTTTGCTCAACAAAAAGTGCAGGTTCAGGATAAATATCCAAATCCCGCACACATTCCCGAAACATCTGGTAAATAGTGGAATATTGACGTGGCCCTACTTGGATGGTGTTACCCATTAGATAAATTAATTGAGGGCGCTCAACGAAAAATTCCACGAATTTCCGGGCGATAAAATCAAATCCCGGTAAACTACGTAAGGCTTGCTCGGCTTGGCTATCTAGGGGGTGTCTGAAGGCTTCGCTGGAAATTCCTGTATAAGTTGGCATAAGTTAAGGTTATTAGTTAGTGGTTAGTGGTTAGTGGTTAGTGGTTAATATAACAGGCTACTAACTACTAACTACCAACTACTAATTACTAACGATTAACAACCTATATGGATATATCTATGGGGCTATTGGAAGTAAAAAATGACTTTGTAGGGGATTGAAAGCGCGTGATTGAGGCAGAAGTTCATTTATCTTTACATAACTTCCTGCGATCGCAGGCGGGGTTTCCTTCGTGGCCTCATCATTTAACGATGGCACGGTTGGTAGCACGCGCCTTGCGTCTTGGAAGGAGTGCCCTAATTCAAGTGGGGGCAGTGAGTGGTTACCAAGGGCGATATCGCACCAGTTTTGTTGCATCAGCGTTGATGTGGCAGGGTGCAGTGATTATTGTTGCCCCCCAAGACGTACAGCAACGCTTGTTGCGAGTGGAAATACCCCGCTTGCAGCAGTGGTTGCAAGCCAATAAACCAATCAGAACAGGAGACACTTGGCCCGGTGATGAGTTCCAAGGGCTTCTGTTAGTCACTCCAGAAGCTTGGTTAAAAGCTCAACTGAGTGCCTCCGATAGTTTTCCTGCTGGTATTCCCACAATAATTGATGGGGTGGACGATCTAGAAGATTGGGCACGCCAGCAAATTGCCGTAAGTTTGGAGGCACATGACTGGGATGAACTCATGCTTGCTTACCCAAGTCTCGCAGAAACAATACGTGCGTCGCGAGTACAACTTACTCACGAACTGTTTAAGCATCCAGCCAATCCCTATGAGTGCTATCTCATTTCACTAGCAGAAGAGGAGATTTTGAGTCGCTTGTATGCCGCATTGGACAAAGCTAACTTACCCAATGCTTGGAAAAACTTTTGGCACCAATTTCAACATCGTAACCAAACTCTCTCCCTCTCTCCTTCCCTCCCGTCCTCCCTCACTCCTCCTCCTCTAGTATGGGCAACCATTGCCCGCCGTCAGGGTTTATTCTCCTTACACTGCGCCCCAATTGAATTAAACACAATACTCGAACCAATATGGCACCGACAACCTGTTGTGTTAATTGGAACTGCCTTAGAACCAGAAACTGAGGCACCCCTGTTCCGAGGGCGAATGGGATTGGGCGAACTGACTTGTTTAAAATTCTCATCGGATAGTCAAACAGATGCTATCCAATTGTATGTACCCTACCAGTTTCCTCTACCCAACACACCAGAATTTCAAGCAGCGTTTATTCACAAAGTTCGCACCCTGGTGTGTCTTAGCGCCACAGCACCCGGACTCACAGTTGTGATTGTTGGGGATGTGCCACTGAAAGCTCAAGTGGGGGCAATTCTTGCCTCTGAGTTCGGTTCGCGGGTGCAAGTGGAAAAAACTTGTTTGGATGACAACGGCATTTTAGTCACTGGTTGGGAATTCTGGCGCGAACATCAAAATGTCTTGCCAGCCCCCCAACTGCTCATCGTCTCGACTTTGCCCCTGCCATCTCTAGAGCATCCTTTGGTGGCAGGGAGGGTATCATACTATAAGCGATCGCATCAAGATTGGTTCCGTGTGTACTTGTTGCCTACTGCTTTGAATGAGCTGCAACGCGCTATTGCACCCGTGCGAGAAAGCAAAGGCGTTGTTGCTTTACTGGATAGTCGCACGATTGTCAGAAGTTATGGCGCTCAAGTTTTGGCTGCCCTCAGCCCCTTAGCACGCATTAATTATCTCGATCCCAGCCTGTTCTCCCCCACTCCAAAGGAAGATGTAACTTGAAAGATCGGGAATTGTTCACCTTTTGTATGTAGCTTTTTCAGGATAAGGGTAAGGAAAAAATTAGCTCTTACCCTTATCTTTTGACAATTAAGGTTTACTATTTTCAAGAGAACAATGCTTGAATTTTGAGCTTAACCAGCCACCAGTTCTATGAATGGTCAATTTTTGGGTAGTCGCTATCACATCACTCGAGTCCTAGCACAAGGAGGATTTGGGCAAACTTACCTTGCTATCGACACCCATCGTCCTGGGCATCCTGTATGTGTGGTCAAACAACTGCGACCTACACAACAAAAGCCCGAATTCATGCAAAAGATTCAGGTTTGGTTTAAGAATGAAGCAGAAACTTTAGAAAAATTAGGTCTCCACGACCGAATTCCTCAATTACTTGCTTATTTTGAAGAAAATAACGAATTTTATTTAGTTCAAGAATATATTCCCGGAAACACTCTCGCTCAGGAACTGGTTGTGGGACAACCCTGGGAGTCAAAGTCAGTTGTTAAACTCTTAATAGATATTTTAGACATATTAAAATTTGTTCACAGTTATGGTGTCATTCACCGTGATGTGAAACCCTCTAACATCATTAGAAGAGCAACAGACGATAGATTAGTTTTAATTGACTTCGGCACCATCAAACAAATTCCTCCCCTTGATGAGCAAGGTACACCCAATTTAACACTGGCAGTTGGGACACCAGCCTATATGCCCATAGAACAACTCTATGGCTACCCCAAACTGAATAGTGATATTTATGCGACAGGTGTGATTGGCATACAAGCAGCAAGTGGCTTATCTGCTCAAGAAGTGAAAACTCTTATCGATCCCAACAGCCCATATGCAGCTCTCAGAAATTGGCGCGATCTCACTCAAGTTAGTCCGGAAATAGCAGATATCTTAGAGAAAATGGTTGAACCAGACCATCGCCAACGCTATCAAACAGCAGAAGCTGCTCTATCTAACCTGGTAAGTCTGGAGACCGACAGTGGTAGTATTTCTACTCAGATAAACATACCATTATCTGGAAATTCTGGGTTGAAAACTGCAAAGACGGCTTCACCAAAAAGCAGTTATCTTTCAACTTTATTACCTTTTGCAGGAGTGCTTGCGATCGCTCTAGGAGCAGGTCTTTACTACATAAGTCTTTCTCTACCACCACAAAACGCCAAACAAGAAAATGTCACTGAAAAAAGCTTCACTTTTGCCAGAACCCTTTCGGGTCATTCTAGTTTTGTTTGGTCAGTTGCTTTAAGTGCTGACGGGCAAACCCTAGCGAGTGGTAGCGAGGATAACACCATTAGAATTTGGCATCCCAGTAGTGGAAAACTCAACCACATTCTCAAGTCACATTCACAGAACGTTAGAGCAGTCAGTCTCAGTGCAGATGGACAAATGCTAGCTAGTGGCAGTGGGGACAACACCATCAAAATTTGGCACACTCGAACAGGTGAACTGCTTAAAACCCTGACCGGTCACTCCGAACCAGTTTGGTCAGTCACCTTAAGCCGTGACGGTCAAACCCTAGTCAGTGGAAGTCAAGATAAAACTATTAAGGTTTGGAATGTACGCACGGGACAACTCCTCAGAACCATCCCCGGACATGATGCTGCTGTTTTTTCCCTTGCTCTTACACCTGATGGTCTCACCCTCGTCAGTGCTAGCCAAGATAAAACCATAAAAATCTGGAATGTGCAAACTGGGCAATTGATTCGCACTCTCACGGGTCATACTGATGCAGTCAGGTCGATAGCTATCAGCCCTGATGGGCAGAACTTTGCTAGTGGCAGTTGGGACAACACTATCAAGATTTGGAATATTACAACCGGTGAATTAGTTCGCACAATCACCGGGCATAGCGATCGCGTTGTTTCCGTCGCTTACAGCTTTGATAATAAAACACTTACCACTGCCAGCGTCGATAAAACCATTAAGATTTGGGATTTAAACACTGGGAAATTATATCAAACGCTTTCCGGGCATTCTGACTGGGTATTGTCTATTGCTATGAGTTCTTGGGGGCACATCCTAGTGAGTAGCAGCCGCGACCAAACTATCAGGATATGGAAATAACACATTCAAGTTGGAGATTGCCAAATGGTACAAGACAAAACAACTCGCACCCCAGTTCCAAATCGTCAGAAATCCAAACTATTTGGCTATAGCATCGCTGCTGTCATCGCACTTTCTGGTGTCGCCTACAGTACGTATTATTTGCGACACAGTACTCAAGTAGAAGCGCCCTTTATAAATGGGCAAAACCTTCAGGTCAAGCAAACCTTTGCAGGTCATCTCGATAGGATTTGGTCGGTTGCGGTTAGCCCTGATACAGGGGCAAACGGTCGAGAACCTCTACTTGCCACTGCTAGTGAAGACAAAACTCTCAAACTGTGGAATTTACAAACTGGAAACGCGATCGCTACCCTTGAGGGACATTCTCAAGGAGTATTATCAGTTAACTTTAACCCTAACGGACAGACACTGGCTAGTAGTGGTAAGGATGCAACCATCAAACTTTGGGATGTTTCAACAGGGAAACTGATTCGGACTTTCAAAGGACATCCTAAAAATGTGAGGTCAGTTGTTTTCAGCCCTGATGGGGAGAAACTGATAAGTAGTAGTTGGGATCGCACAATTAAGGTATGGAACGTGCAAACTGGTGACACCCTCCATACCCTCAAAGGTCATACTGCAGGAGTGTTTGCTGTTGCTATTAGCCCTGATGGTCAAACCATTGCTAGCGTTAGCAAAGATAAAACGATTAAGCTTTGGAATCCAAACAAAGGAGTACTTCTGCACACCCTTTCTGGACATAAGGACTCAGTGCGATCCGTTGCTTTTAGCCCTGATGGGCAGACTCTTGCCACTGGTAGTAACGACAAAACAATCAAACTGTGGAATGTCAGTACGGGACAACAGACTCGGAGTTTGGAAAGCCACGCTAGTTTTGTGAACTCTGTTGCTTTTCATCGTGATGGGCAAACCCTACTCAGTGGTAGCGAGGATAAAACCGTCAAACTTTGGAACTGGCGCACGGGACAAGCAATTCGCACTTTTGCAGAACATTCCGGTGTTGTCAATTCTGTTGTTTTTTCTCCTGATGGACGAAGCTTTGCCAGTGGTAGTGGAGATAAAACTGCCAAACTTTTTGGGCTGGCATCCTTGTAATATGAATGATTTTTTCGCTATTGCTGCAATCAATAGTTGACAGCGCTATCATCAGCCATAGCAATCATTTTTTTTACACTATGGGTGAAGCAAAACGTCGGAAAGAATTGCTGAAAGAGCAATACGGTCAACAAGAACGGATCTTGCCTTGGATACCATTCTCCAAATCTCAAGCCGAATTTCTTGTCAAATGGGCAAACCGTCTAACCTGGTTCGGTATTGGGGGTTTGGTCGCCGCTTGGTTGACTATTCGTTTTATCGGCCCTGCGTTCGGTTGGTGGCAAGTTGTGGATTAAGCTTTAGAGGTTAGGGGTTACGGGTTTGTGGAAATCAACCACTAACCACTAACCACCCTCATCAAAAAACCTCAAATATTAATTTTTCTACACTGGAACTTTACGAAGTGTTAAACAATACATAACAGTATGTTATGGAACAACTGCCGAAATGGCAACATTGCTGGTGAAAGTTTAGTTATCTTCAGTGTTAAGTCAAACGATTTGGGTTTTACACTTGAGATTGTGGATTGGTAAAGTTTCCATTACAGATAGATACCCTTCGCACGTTGCAGTCGCCAGCTCCGGGAAACCCTTCGGCAGCATCGGCTCACTAAAACAGTGCTGAGCAATGAGCAGCCAGCACCGTAGAATATATCTTCGGGACTCAGAATTCAGAACTGGTAGAAGTTAGCTGTCTGTTGAAACTTGGATCTCATGCGATAGCTTCGCTACAGCATAGTGGCAGATCGCGGTCATCTACCAATTTCAATCTACTCTAGAGAAATTAGAGTGGGTGTTGCAAAGATTTTTTCATACTCGATTGGTGTTAGATAACTAGCAGGTCAACAGCCGTCTATGACAATTCTTAAAATGGTGTAAGGTTGCGTTTATCGCGTTAGGGGCAGCAAATTTAGCCGAATGTAGCCGATAAAGACGCAATATCGGTGATTTTAGCAGTTGACTTGCGCCTAATTTGAGTTAATCTAAAAGCGAATCGCTTTCGCTTTACATCTACCTTGGCAGGATCGTATAAAGACAATATAAATTTTTACCGTTCTGTCCGAAATTTTGGTCTGGCAAACTGAATATTTTGATACGACAAGCTAAAAACTTATAGACTAACCTAAGCTAGTAGCAATTAATAACGCTATTTGTATCGTAGGAATTGTAATGGATAGTTTACAATACCAGTTGGTGAGAAAATCTAAAGAAAATATAAAAGTGACTCAAATAACAGTGGTGTTAGGAGGAAAGAAGTGTTTCTCAGATTAGCACAACAACATCGGCAATTCGTTCAAGACCTAGTAATGAACCTGCAAGCTTTGGCAATCGTGCTAGAGCGACGCGGTTATCCAGCATCCTGCTACACTTGCGGCGACCAAATGAATAGTGCTTCGTTTATGGTCAGCTTGGGGGAAAATCACCTCATCCGGTTTTTAGTCTCTGATTATGGCATCACTTGGACTGAGATGCGGGATGACCGCGAATTGATGAAGCTAGAGGGTGCAGAAGCTGTTAACCAGTTACAAGAACTTGCCAATATTGTCAAGCATCCGGTGCAACCGCCCGCAGCCAGTAAAACCTTGGCTAAGCGCTGTTAATAACACCGCTAAGTAGGTTGGTACAAATCAACTTGATGAGTGAAGGGCGTCACCAGTCATTAGTCATCTGTAAAGAACAAAGGACAAAAGACAAATGACCATCGGGGAATGGCAAGCTGTTCTCGATAATTTTGTCCTGCTGTTGTCTAAGTACCGGCGAACTCTACGATCGCTAGGACTTACCCTTGCCGCAAAGTTTGGGGTTCCATCAAATTTTCTCTTTGCTGCAGGGTATAGAATGCACGATTCAAAACTAAGTGCTAGCACAAGGGACAGCTGATAGTAAAGCAATAGCAGCCACAGTAGCAGTCTTCTAAGTCTGGACTCCAAAACATAAAATTTCCTCGCCGTTACCTCTAGTTAAACTTACATTCACAGGCACTCAATACTACCAATTCAAAACTAGATTAAGACCTAGTGGCTGCGACTCTAAGTTAACACCAGAAGCTAAAGGGTTCGCCTTGCTAACATTAACAGTATTCAGATATTAGTAATTCAGTTGCATACAAAACAGTTCTAGAGAGCACAAGCACGGAGAGCTAGAGAATCCGTTGTACAAGGTGCATGACTTTTATGTTATGTCAGATGAGGACGATCTCTATTGAGTTTCTAAAAAATTTTAAGATGTCTGAAGAAAAACTAAATCAACCACAACTTCCTCCGACAACCGCTCTTGACAGCTTATCAACTCAGGCGTTGGAAAATTGGTTTGAATATCCCGTGAGAGCCCACCCTCACCACAGTGATTACGCAGGGGTTGTCTGGCATGGAACCTACATAGCTTGGATGGAGGAAGCACGGGTAGAATGCTTGCGTGCTATTGGCGTTGATTATGCCGACCTTGTGGCATTGGGCTGCGATCTACCAGTTGTGGAACTGTCAGTGCGCTATCACAGTCCTATTAAATTAGGTATGCCAGCGGTGGTTAGAACGCGCATGGCTGAAGTGACAGGGGTCCGTATTAATTGGGATTACGCAATTGAGTCACCAGATAGGCAAGAGCTGTACGTTACTGCGAAAGTAACTCTAGTCGCAGTAGATCGTGAAAGAGGTAAGATAATGCGCCAGTTACCTGCAACTGTACAGGATGTACTGGCACGCCTTTCTACATCTATAAGTTGACATCCCATGTCTTGAGTAGGCATGGGATAGTTTAATTTTTGTAGTTATTCACGGAAAACTAGTTACTGAATCTTGCTTGTATGTAAGGATTTTGGCAACTGCATAACCGAATTCCAGATATCTGGAGGACTGATACCAAAACCCGCCTCTAATAAAACAATGCTGACAGCAACAATAAACGCAGTATTTGCCGTCGTTTTCATAGTTTTAACTAGAACTGTGAAAACAATCCAAGCTACAAGCAGGGTAGCAATCATAGACACACCATTCCCTATTTTATAAACCCTGATGAACAAGTTGACCAACACAGAACTCAGAACTCAGAAGTTAGAACTCAGTATGAATCTCAATCTGTTAGGTAGCAAGTAAGGTTACAAGCCGACAAATTTATTCATGGAGGGAAAAATAAATTCTCCCTACTGAATCCCATGAATTCATGGGACTATTCTGATTTCTGTGTTCTGCGTTCTTCTCAAAAACAAAAATTGTGCTTTATGTAACAATTACAGGTGTAATACTCTTGAACCGAGTTTTAGTAGCTACTTTTTTGGATTTTCCTATAATTGTTCTGCGCTTACTATACAACAAAAAAATCAAAAAAGTAGTTGTATGAGAAGACTTTTTAAAAAATTTATGAAGAGCATTTTTATTTTTTGTCTTGCAAATAAATTGTACAAGTTATGATAGTGTCGGGATACTATTTTCTATAGTTTCTGCGCTAAATTCAGTATTTTTAAGGATGCCAATACCAGAGCAGCTACTGTAGAACTGTGCTATTCAGTACAAAATCAATCAGTTATGACTAGATAACATCTTGTTATTATGAATTGTTTTATAGGGGGTATTACCCCTCAGTCCCTTGTTACTTATATATGCTGCTAAGCAACTTGTTGATGGGTAGAACCTTCAGTACTGTAATTCCAGGTAAGAACTACTCCTTTTCTGCTCTAAAATTACCGATTTTTGTAGGTAGGGCTAAAGCCCACCACAACGCCAAGATGGTGGGCTTTAGCCCTACCTAAATCTATATGTTTAGGTAATCTTTTGGCGGGAAGGGAGTAATAAAGTCAGCATGAAAACTCAAAAGTCAAAAGTCACAAGCTAGCAATGCTTCTTTGACCTTTGACTTTTGATTTATTTGATGAGCGGGCTTACCGTACAGAAATAATCTGAGAACGAGATTCTAAATGTTCTGTTGCTGTTAAAACTGCCTGTCTTGCCCATTTATCTGCTGCCAAGATATCTTCTAAAGAAGGATTTGAACGGTTATCTTGAGAGTGGCGATCGCACACCCATTCGATACAGCGAGGAATATCTAAAAACCCAATTTTTTCTTCTAAAAATAAAGCCACAGCTTGCTCATTTGCCGCATTTAACACAGCAGGCATCGAACCCCCAGCCCGACCTGCCGCATAGGCTAGCTTCATACAAGGATACTTTTGGTGGTCTGGTTCGCGGAAGGTTAAACTGCCAATTTTGACCAAATCCAAACGTTCCCAATTCGTGTAAATGCGATCCGGCCAGGACAAAGCATAGAGTAAAGGTAAACGCATATCAGGCCAACCGAGTTGAGCCAAGACAGAAGTGTCTTGCAGTTCGATCAGCGAGTGAATGATACTTTGGGGATGAATAACAATTTCAATGTCTTGGTAATCCAGCCGAAAAAGGAAGTGAGCTTCAATCACTTCCAACCCCTTATTCATCAAAGTAGCGGAATCTACCGTGATTTTACGTCCCATTGACCAATTCGGGTGTTTCAGAGCATCAGCAACTGTCACCTCTGCTAACTTTTCTACTGCCCAATCACGGAAAGCACCGCCAGAAGCAGTCAGCAAAATCTTTCTTAAACCGCCTTTCGGAACTCCTTGCAAACATTGAAAAATTGCAGAATGTTCGGAATCAGCTGGCAACAACTTCACACC
This sequence comes from Scytonema sp. NUACC21, assembly GCF_054684315.1. Lineage (NCBI taxonomy): Bacteria > Bacillati > Cyanobacteriota > Cyanophyceae > Nostocales > Scytonemataceae > Scytonema > Scytonema sp. NUACC21. The sequence continues at coordinate 247,320 of NZ_BAAFZH010000104.1, forward strand.
GTGTTTTTCGATCAGGGGTAAAACGACGGGACCACCGGCAATGAGAGTTTCTTTATTTGCCAAGGCAATGTCTTTGCCAGCTTCAATAGCTGCGATCGTAGGTAACAAACCCGCACAACCGACAATACCCGTAACCACGGTTTCAGCCTCACCATATCGGGCAACTTCGATCGCTCCAGTTTCGCCTGCAAGTAATATTGGTTGGGGATCGAGGTCTTTGATTGCTTCTTTGAGTGCTGGTAATTTCTCCTCCGCACACAAAGCCGCAATTCTCGGTCGAAATTGTCGGATTTGAGCAGCTAAGAGTTCTACATTATTCCCAGCCGCCAATCCTACAATCTTAAATCGATCGGGGTACTGAGCTACAATATCTAAAGTTTGGGTACCAATAGAGCCAGTGGAACCAAGAAGTGTTATTGCTTTCACAATTGTTTTGGGATCGATAAACAACAATAACTATAAATTGCTTCTGGCACTTAAATGAACTTTCCGTCATGATTAACATGTCGGACAATAGTAATGCTCTTGAAAAGTATCGCGGCTTAGTTTATGGACAAGGATTTTTATCTACAGTACGCGTCTGTTGAAGATAAGCACTGGTGGTTTGTAGGTCGCCGCTTGATTGTGGACGCGGTGGTTCGCAAGCTCAAACTGCCAAAAAATCCAAAAATTCTAGAAGCAGGTTGTGGAACAGGTGGTAACTTGCTCCTGTTAGCTCGACACGGTCAAGTGTCAGCAATGGAGTTAGATGAAGTGGCTTGCAAGATTGCTAATGAGCGACAAGTCACTCAAGTTCAGTTAGGAAGTTTGCCCGATAATATTCCTTTTACAGAGAAATACGATCTCGTTGTAATACTAGATGTTTTGGAACATTTAGATGATGACAAAGCAGCCCTGTTGGCATTGCATTCAAGACTCAAGCCAGATGGCTGGTTATTAGTCACAGTACCTGCATACCAGTTCTTATGGAGTCAACACGATGAAATCAACCATCACAAACGCCGTTATGTCTTAAAGGGTTTAAAGCAAGTTGTTAGGAAAGCTGGCTTTGTTGTGCGTTATGGGAGCTACTTTAACTTTTTTTTGTTTCCCATCGTTGCCCTTGTTCGTTGCTTGCGGAGGTTACTCCGGTTAGAAAGCGATTGTGTTGGCAGCAGTGACATAGCTTTGCCATCGAAACCTGTGAATCGATTTTTAAGTCTTTTGTTTGCAAGTGAACGTCACTTACTACAGCGGTTTAGCCTTCCTTTTGGTGTGTCTATTTTGCTCTTAGCACAGAAAAGTTCTTCTAATTAACTTTTTTTGTAGTTGACTGTCCAACTATTAGCTTGCAATTTGCCTGTATGATGTTTAGTTATAAGTAAGTCGGTACACAAAATTCAACTCTACTTTTAGGAGAACGGCTATAACGGTGATTAAGTCAATCTACTCCATAATTATACCGATTTATAACGAGGAAGAAAATATACCTGAAATGTACCGCCGTCTCTGTCATGCTATGAAGCAACTGGACGGTGAGACAGAGGTGATTTTAGTAGATGATGGGAGTCGCGATCGCTCGCTGTTGCTCATACGCGATCTTCACCTGCAAGATAGCCGGATAAGGTACCTAAGCTTAGCCCGAAATTTTGGTCATCAAATCGCAGTTACAGCAGGTCTAAACTTTGTTCGGGGCAAAGTTGTTATCGTCATGGATGCCGATTTACAAGACCCGCCGGAGCTCATTTTATCAATGATTGAGAAATGGCGGCAAGGCTACCAAGTCGTTTATGCTCAACGTATATCTCGGAAAAAAGAAAGTTGGCTAAAGCGTTTCACTGCCTATGCTTTCTATCGGATTCTCCGACGGTTATCTGATGTAGACATACCAGCCGACACGGGGGATTTTTGTTTGATGGATAGGCAAGTTGTAGACATACTTAACGCCATGCCCGAACGCAATCGTTATATTCGTGGTTTAAGGGCTTGGGTAGGTTTCCAGCAAACAGCAGTCTACTTTGAAAGAGAACCCCGCTATGCGGGAAAAGTCAAGTATACCTTTGGTAAATCTTGGGCATTAGCAGTTAACGGAATTATTTCCTTATCAAGAGTTCCCCTGCGACTGGCAACATATCTAGGATTATTGTCAGCAGGGGTTGCTATTGTGATGATAGTGCTTGTGCTCTATTGGCGCTTATTCGATCCAACAACTCCATTAATGGGCTTCACACTCATTACCATTGCTCTTTTTTTCCTGGGGTCTGTCCAATTATTTTGCATTGGTATTCTCGGCGAATACATTGGTCGTATCTATGAAGAAGTTAAGGGGCGTCCTATTTATACGCTAAAAGAAACAGGAGGCGTTTCTCCACAAGGAGCCAAGCAATCACAATCAACTTCAAACCATTCCTCTGCTTTCAGGTAGGATACTGTGACGCCGCGAGAGGTTATTCTACTACTGGTATCAGTTCTAGCTAGTGTTACCGGACAGTTTTTTTTGAAAATCGGAGCATTAAAGTTAGGTAAATTTAACATAGCCAGTGCTTTTCATCAGATTCTGGGCATCTTCACAACCCCAGAACTTTTGCTAGGTTTGATGTTCTATGGTTTGGGCGCAATCGCCTACATCCTCCTTTTAACTAGAGTTAGCCTGAGTGTTGCGGGTCCTGCTGCATCTCTTGTTTATGTTTTTTCTGTAAGCTTGGGTTACTTCTTTTTTCAAGAATCTATTCCTTTAGCCCGTGTTGTAGGCTTAGCTTTGATTGTGGCTGGAGTCATATTAGTTGTGTGGAAAAAATCAGAAAATTTTTGATAATTTGATAAGCTTGTTGCAGTCTTTATCAAGTTATCTTTGCTTATGATAAGTTCCTATAATAAGGTCGCCACAAAGATAGCAGCAGCCATTCTTCAGAGCTATCGTCAAGCTCCAAAAATTTTTTTTCCATTAACAATGTGGCTATCGAGTCGGCTGATAATTACGATCGCCATGTTGTTTATTGCTCCATTGCTGCCTGCGCCACCAAATGGCATTGCTGCTCAATTTGGTTGGGATGTTTTCCATGCTTGGGATAGTGGTTGGTATGAGCAGATAGCAAGCATTGGTTACCAATACTCCGATAATAAACAACTGCATTCAGTTGCATTTTTCCCATTATTTCCCTTAACGGCTCGTGCATTGATGACCTTTGGTTGCACGTTTCAAATAGCAGGAACATTGGTAAATAATTTGGCATTTTTAGCAGCCCTTATCGTACTGTACGGTTGGATAAACGAGCAGCATGGGGTGAGTGCAGCTAGGTGGACAACAGCGGTTTTGGCATGGTGTCCCCTGTCTTTATTTGGCACGGTCATTTATACTGAGGGGTTGTATCTTTTCTTAAGTACAGCTGCTTTAAGGGCTTTTGATAAACAACAATATGGTAAGACGGCTTTTTGGGGTGCTTTAGCCACCGCCACACGTCCTACAGGTGTAGCACTGTTACTCGCATTTGTGCTGGTGGCTGTGCTGGAACGCAGAGGTATGAAAGCTTTGATTGCTAGCTTAGCAACTGGTGGTGGTTTAGTTCTGTTTAGCTTGTATTGTCAAATAAAATATGGTGATGCATTGGCATTTTTCCACGCACAGAAAGCATGGCGTCCCACAATGGGGATCGATTGGATGAGTTGGTTGAAAATGCTCATGCAAATTGTTATCGGACCAATAAATTGGAAGTCCGGTTATATCAAAGACCCGTTGCATCCGTTAGTATTTCTGATAATTATTATTATTGGTTATTTCTTATGGCGTTTGGGCAAACAATTCAACCCTAACAAGGTCAGGTACGGTTTTGCTTTCCTTGGGCTAGTACTTTGGTTGCTAGCAGGCGATCCGTTAACCAATGTTGTCATGGTTTTTGGAGGGGCTTATCTACTATGGCTTCTGCGTGCTCAACTTAGCAGCATCACTGTTGTGTATGGTTTGTGTGCGATCGCTTTATTGTTAGCCTCTGGAGGTACAATTTCCTTAAATCGTTTGGCTTACGGCATTGTAGCAGTATCAGTAGCACTTGGCATACTGCTGAGTCACCATCCCCGTTGGGGATACACTACCATATGCTTATTCTCCATTCCACTTGCCAGCTTTTCGATACGCTTTGCTCAAGACCAGTGGGTAGCATAAAAATTAATAATGCAATATAAAGCACACTTTATCTTATATTCATAGAATTTTTAAATACAATATCCGGTTTTTAAATAAGATTTAATTATTAGTATAGAAGCTTACACTATTTATCGATGATGAAATGCTTAGATGGCAGCACAATAAATATACTGAGAAAAGCTAATTTATAAAAATTATATGATTTTCAGTATTTATACTGGAAACATATATATTTAATTAGAATATCAATGAAGTAACAGCTGTAATAAACTTGCGATCGCAAGTTTTACCTCAGACTATCTGTACTCTATACTTACTATAGAGATTCTATAGGTAAAAAGTACAGTCAAATAAACTCTCTCACCTTTTTTGAGCAGAGGTTAATAGCATTTGTATTAACCCGTTGGTTTTTTATAGCAACAAGAAACTATACTAAATCAATTTGCGTCTACCGATCCATCCACAGAAAAATAAGGTTGTTAAATAATTAACTTTTTTTTCTGGAAGGTAACAATATCTAGCAGTAGAATATACTGGACTATTAATAAAGAAAACACTTAGTACTATGAGATAAAATATGGTCTATATATACGTTCGCTTGTATCTTTACTTATAGTGATTTGCAATTCAATGAAGTACATCTGTAAGGGCACAATTGAAGAGTGCCCCTAAACCTTGTATGTGTATTCATGGCAATGAAAACTACTATATTTAGTAGTAGCACTTGACTGCAAATCCAAATAATTTAGGTTCTACTAAAACCTAGAAAATTTATCAGCTTAATATCTATATTTGTTGTTAAGTCTGTATCTGAGTTTTCAAGATGACCAAATATTTTGTGTCATCGAAATCTCTAAAAAATTGTGCTGTAACCTATCGTCAGAGCAGTAACTGATAATTCCACCAGTGAAGGAGTGCTTGAAGTGGAAGGCAATAAATCATATGTTTGGTCGCAAGGGATATTGATTGCATTAGTTGCCTTATGTGGTAGTTTTAGCCTTGGGTTGATGATACCTATCAACCCAAATGCTTCTAAAGCTGAAATTGGACAACCTGTAAATTTAAGAGAAATAGCTGCCAGTACGGGAACACAGCAACGCGTTGAGAAATTCAAGGCAGCAATGCTGACAACTTGGCAACAAGAGGCGAAAACAAAGGGGCTTTCCTACCTCGTACCACCACGCTTTCAAGGTGTCACTATTGAAAGCGCAAACACGATCGCAGGTGAGAAAGTTATTGCATTGACTTTTGATGATGGTCCTTGGCCCGAAGGAACAGTACAGATACTAGATATTCTTAAGAAAAATAATATAAAGGGTACATTTTTTGTCGTTGGACAAATGCTCAAAGCACACCCAGAACTAGGCAGGCAAATCGTAGCAGACGGTCACGTTATTGGCAATCACACATGGCATCACTGGTACCACTATTTTAATCCTCAGGCAGCAGCGTTTGAAATCGAGCGTACATCAGACTTGATTTATCAAACGACAGGTGTAAAAACAACTTTGTTTAGACCACCAGGCGGGATGTTGCACAACGGCTTAGTGAGTTACGCCCAAAATCAAAAATATACTGTGGTTATGTGGTCTGCTGACTCCGTAGATTACAGCCGTCCTGCTGTACCAAGGCTGGTAAAGAATGTTATGAGAGATTCCAAACCCGGTGGAATTGTCCTCATGCATGATGGTGGTGGGAATCGTACCAAAACAATACAAGCTTTACCAGAGATTATTAGTAACTTTAAAAAGCAGGGCTATCGTTTTGTGACTGTTCCAGAACTTCTAGAAATGGAAGATAATGGCATCAAGTTGGCATCTGCTAAAAAGGCAAAGAGCCAAAAAATTGGTAAGAAATAGCTATTAAGTTAATTGGTACAAATAAAGTTAACTGGTGAAGGTTGTCCTTGGTCATTTGTCATTTGTCATTAGGGACTTCCAAATAAAAAAATCTTCAAATATTCGTGTAGTGCGGGCTTCTAGAGCGCCACTTGTACGGGACGGGCGGGGACACCCGTACCACATTCTAGGAAAATTTATTTTTTGGAAATCCCTTAGCAAAGAACTAATGACCAAGGACAAATAACAAATGACAAATGACAGATATTCAAGAAACATTACTTGCTTTGCCAATGAGGCTATCTATTTGTTCAGCAACTTCGTTTTCTGTAGGTTCCCAATAACGAGTATGAGCACCAGCACCCAAGCAAAACTCGCGCCTCATACCAGATTCATCTTCTGAGACATAAGTAGGGTCAACGCATTTTCTAGACCATTGATACGAACACAGATCGGAACGCCACAGGTAGCGCCCAATGTAGTCGCCACTGTAAAAAGCGTTGACCCAAAGCTTGACTCCTAAATCTTTCGGGTTTGGTTTTTGATTCTCGTCAATATGAAGGGGGTTTTCCCACTCCCATTGAGTCATATCATTGTGGCGTGCCCACTCGTAAAGGTGAGGAAATGCTACACTGTAAAGCTGGCGTAAAGGACAGCCCATAGTGAAAAAGTACATGGGGATAGTGGGAGTAGCAGAAAACAAGGGACTAAGTTCCGGGTCGGACTCGGGCTTGCGCTTTAAGAACCGTAAGAGATCCGCAGTGATAATAGTTCCTTGACTGTGAGCAACAAATACTATGGAGTCATATCCTTTTCCATCCTGCGGGTCTGACCACTTACAAAGATAGCGTAGTAGAGAGACGTAGCGAGAATATATACGGGCGCTAGGATTGTCATCAAATGGGCGCTGGCGCAGATAACTATCAACATCAAGTAGGACATCAAGCAAACTCCGGAATCCGAGTGCTAGCTTGTCCAATCGACCCCTTAAAGCGATTAAACTCGTTGCAGAAGCAGCCAAAAATGTACCTAAGATTTCTAAGATTGCTTTGGTTAGTTCAGAATTTACTTCTGGGTACAGGATTGCACAAACACAACCTGCAGGAAACACAAATCCCATTGCTAACACGATTAGCAAGTCTATTGACCAAGACATCAGCTTGAAGCCATTTGTTAACCACTGACCAAGCTTCCGAGATAGTACTTTATCATTTGATTTAGGGGGTTGAACTTCAGTCCAAACAAGCGGGAGAAGTGACCAAACTGCTACTAGTACTACTCCTAAGATTAAAAAAAGTACGAGTATAAAGAATGGTGAAGCACTGAAAACAATTAGTTTATCGAGAAAATCATGACCTGAAATGGGAACTTGTTTGGGATTTAACCAGGGGATGATTGGCGTGTAGAAGTTCGTCTGCGGTAATAAGGAAGAACTGACTCGATCGAGGACTGTCCAAAAAGAAGTCGTGACAATAAAAAACAGGGCAGAGGGAATTCCAAGAGAAAGGCGGCTGAACCAGATTGCCCGTTGAGCCCGTTCTTGTTGTTCTTGTTGTTCTTGTTGTTTTTGTTGTTCTTGTTCTTTTTGCTCCTTCTGTTGAATTCCTCTGACAACTAATTGCCCAAGTAAAATTAAAAGGAAATAAAAGGAATTGAAGACAAACCAGCTTAATACTAGACCAATAAATATTAGCTCTACAACTCTAAAACTTGCCTGAGTAATTCCTTCGTGAGAATCTGGAGCAATAATCAAGAAGATAGTTGTTAGAACTGCAAGGGGTATACCCAAAATCAGTGCAATTTTAACTGCACCCGGAGAACGACACCCATATCGATTGATAAGGTAGGCTATGGGTATGGCTAGTAAGACACTCCATTCAAATGCGAGAAAACGATAGGATATTGATTGTGGCAGTAGGTGAAAAGGTCCTTTTAGCCAACCATATAAGATAACTGCCAATAACGTTACTATGGTTAAGATAGGTGTTGTTCTTGCCCAACTTCGCCAATTGATAGCAGATGTGTTTTCTGAGTTCTCTTCAGGTTTTTGCCACAGAAACCATCCGATGAACACTGCTATGGAAACAACAATACTGATAGCAACAATGAATGGTTGATATTGAATGGGAATATTTCCTGGAATAGAAATTAGTACAGCCAGTAGTAGATACAAATTAAGAATTGGAATAAACAGGGCAAGCATTCGCTGTGCCCATACAAACAGCCAGCTATAGGTTTGCCACATAAACCAGTTAAGACGATCTCGATGCCACCAAGGCACATTTTCGAGATTATGGGTTCTTTGATATTCAAGGCGTGCAAAGTCTATATTGTGGCGTCCAAGACTACCTAAGTGAAATAAAAGTTGATAAAATTCTCCAAAGATGCGGAGAAAACCAGTACCCAATCGAGATAAATCTGCCCAGTACATTTCATAGACATGCACATCAGTTTGATGTCCTTGTCCGAAGCAGGTGCTTTCCAATCTCACAGTCTCATAAACTGCGTCTTGATTTCTTACCTCATATTCGCGCAGTTGATCGGATATAAATCCATGACTGTAGTCGTCTAACTCGTCAAGAGCATAGCCTTCCAAGTCCTTCGTTTCTTTTGAAGCTAACTTCAGACCTTTTTGAATAAAGGGTCCTCTCTCGTCTAGAAAAAACTTCTTTTCTGATGTCAATTTCTGTTTGGTACTACCGTCAATCTTAACTGGGCTAACAGCAATATTTACCAATTTTTCGTAAAAGGGAGTATATTGAGTTTTGTTGCCCTTATTTTGATTGAGAGCTAGAAGAAGACAGGCGATCGCACGAGCAGAATCGTAGGGTTGCTGGTCTGAAACACCATGCACGGCAACGACCGCTACTTTACGTTTACTTAAGTTAGCAGTTGCTTCTACCATTGTAATAATTATTGATTTTTCTGATTTTAATTAAGTATAATTATAGGTAAATTTAATAATGCAATATAGTTTTTATTTATTAAAGGAAAGTTAAAATTGGAAAAATTAGGGCAATAGTATAGGGAAGCCATTTTCCCCTATTTGTCCTGACGAATACTCCCTTTCCCCGCTAAAATTACCGATTTTTGTAGGTAGGGCTAAAGCCCACCGTTGTCTATTAGTTAGCAATAAATCTTAAATAGTAAAATTGTTACAACAATCTCAGTATATTTTTGTAGAGTGGGCATTGCCTAATCCCGTCCTAATTCGTGTAGCTAGGATTGGGCATTAATATTTACTTCACAATAATCTACTTCTCTCTATCCCTAAAGAGTTATACGTTCAAGTTGAGAAAAAACCCAAGGCTCTATTTCATTCTCGTCAACAACATCAGCACCTAAATCTTTGTATGTCTTAGTAATTTGCCAATATGCGTTTTCATGTTGCTGGTAATTACTAGTTTCTTCTTTTGGCGGAAAGGCAACAATTGCAAGGGCAAAGTCAGATTTAGACCTCTTTACATCTGATATTAGTTAACTGTTGGTGGGCTTTAGCCCTACCTACAAAAATTTGTCGTTGGTGTTATGAGTGCTGCTAGTAGCGAGTGTCAAAAATCATTGGTGTTCGTTGGTGAAAAAAAACCCGGTTTTTCCACAAAACCGGGTTCTTAGTTGTGGTGGGCACTGCCCACCCTACTAAACTGAACTCAATTGTTTTTCTGTTTCAGCTTGAGGGTTTGCCTCGGGGCTGTCTGCCTCAGAAGGTGGAACTAACTGCCAAAATCTGGGTAGGAACTCTTGCCAATTTTCCAGAATTGTTTTTGCTTTGCGCGAACCGGTACGTTCGGCATGAGCTTTGATTAACTCTTGGAGTTGCTTCTCTCCTGCCGGAGTAATCACTCGCTGAAGTTTAACAATTTCCCGGTTGACTAACTCGGGGAACATACCATCTTCATCTAAGAAGTAGGCAAGCCCGCCCGTCATACCGGCTGCGACGTTGCGTCCTACTTTTCCAAGGACGACGATGGTACCACCAGTCATGTACTCGCAGCAGTGGTCGCCTGCTCCTTCAATCACGGCTGTCCCTTTGGAGTTACGCACGGCAAAGCGTTCTCCGGCCAAACCGTTGGCAAACAGAAATCCGCCGGTTGCACCGTAGAGACAGGTATTGCCAACAATCACATTTTGTGCTGGGTTATAGGTGGCTTCTGCTGGGGGTTTGATGATGATTTCACCACCATTCATTCCTTTGCCAACGTAGTCGTTAGCTTCTCCCTCCAATGTCAAAATCATACCGGGAAGATTGAAAGCACCAAAGCTTTGCCCAACACTGCCTTTGAAGTTGAGGTTGATTTGTCCTTCAAAACCACTATCACCGTACTGGGAAGCGATCGCACCCGCTAACCGCGCACCAACTGTCCTATCGGTGTTCGCGATCGCCATTGTTTTACTAACAGTAGACTGGTTTTGAATGGCTGAAATAATATCTGGATCGGCTAGCAATTGGTCATCCAAAACCACACCGTTGCTGTGGACTTCTTCATGCACCAGCCAACTGCGATTTTCTTTTGAATCCGGTAACTGAAGCAAGCAATTCAGGTTCAAAGATTGTGTTTTAGCAATCTCCACACCATCACGCACCTTCAACAAATCGGCACGTCCAACAATGTCTAACAAGGAACGGTAACCGAGTCTCGCTAGCAAACTGCGAACTTCTTCTGCGACAAAGTAGAAGAAATTGACAACGTGTTCTGGCGTACCGGGGAAGCGTTTCCGCAGTTCTTCTTTTTGGGAAGCGACACCTACAGGGCAGTTATTGGTGTGGCAGATTCTTGCCATGATACAGCCTTCAGCAATCATGGCGATGGAACCAAAACCAAATTCTTCCGCACCCATTAATGCGCCCATCAGCACATCCCAACCTGTCTTGATACCGCCATCCACACGCAAAATGACGCGATCGCGCAGGCTATTTTCCATTAACACGCGATGGACTTCCGTTAAACCGAGTTCCCAAGGTGAACCTGCGTGTTTAATCGAACTCAGGGGTGATGCCCCCGTACCGCCATCGTGACCGGAAACCTGAATGATATCAGCGTTTGCTTTTGCCACACCCGCAGCGATCGTACCGATCCCAACTTCTGCGACCAACTTTACTGAAACTTGAGCTGTCGGGTTAATTTGGTGCAGGTCAAAAATGAGCTGTACCAAGTCCTCAATTGAATAGATATCATGGTGCGGTGGTGGTGATATCAGGGTAACGCCTGGTTTGGAACGCCGCAACATTGCAATGTAGGGGCTGACCTTTTTCCCTGGAAGTTGTCCGCCTTCACCGGGCTTAGCACCTTGGGCAATTTTAATTTCAATTTGTTTGGCGCTCATCAAATACTCTGGCGTCACCCCAAAGCGTCCCGAGGCAACTTGCTTGATGGCACTAGAAGCTCTATCGCCGTTCCGCAATCCTTTCAAATGGTCTAGGGTTGGTGAGTGTCCAGATGGGTCAACATCATCTAAAACTTTGTAACGTACTGGGTCTTCGCCACCTTCTCCAGAGTTGGATTTACCGCCAAGTCGGTTCATGGCAATTGCTAGAGTTTCGTGTGCTTCCCGTGACAGTGCGCCTAGGGACATTCCACCAGTACAGAAACGCTTGACAATTTCGCTCACTGGCTCTACTTCCTCAAGGGGAATAGGGGCGCGATCGCTTTCAAAGTCGAGCAAGTCACGCAACGCCGTCAGCTTTCTGTCTTGCAAGTATTTCTTGTAAACTTCGTAGTGGTCGTATTTCTCAAGGTCGCGTAATTGGCACCTGGGCGGACATCCTCAACCGCGCTAACTTGGGTATGGAAGTGATGCACGAGCGCAACGCTCACAACTTCCCTCTCGACTTGGCTTCTGGCGAGGCTACTCCCGTTGCAATGAGCGCTCCTGCAATCAACGGTTAATTAATGTAAGGACGCGATATATCGCGTCTCCTTAAAATGGAAGCGTCCTCCAATGGGGGACGCTTTTTGTTTTGAACTGCGTGTTTTGAATTCTATGGTATAAATTGGCTCATCCTTTAGTTTCTAACCCACTTATGGGCACACTAACTGAAAGGCAATCTATAGGATGAAGCTTACCGATATGGAAACCACCGTCGATTCAATCATTGGAATTCCTGGGTATCAACTGGTTGAAAAAATATACTCTGGTTCCACAACGGTTATTTATCGTGCAGTGCGTGAGAGTGATGGGAAATCAGTCATTATCAAAATTCTTAATCAGTTAGAAGACAATGGAAAAATTAAGACTTGTCCCTTTGGAGAACTTGAAGTTTCAGAACAATTCATTGTCCCCGAACCACTTTACGAACGGGAAGTAGAAGTCAAAATGCTCCCAACCGTTCATTCATCAACGAAGCCGTTTATTTCCAGCGATCGCAATGTTTCTAATACCCTCGACCTCGCTACCATCTTAAAAGCTTCTCAGTCGATCTCAAGAGAAATTCATTTTAACAAGCTAATTTTTAATTTAATTCAAGTTCTGTTGCAAACTTCCGGAGCACAGAAGATTGCACTGACCTTACCAGAAGAAACTGATTGGGTAGTTGCTGCAGTCTCTACCATTGATGAAATACCAGTAGAAAAACCTATTTGCCTCGCTTCATCTTCCTTTCATAACAGTACTGAGATCCCCATACAGATTGTTGGTGCAGTCAAACAAACACTGCAACCTATCGCGATCGATGACATTACAAAAGAAACGACTTGGGCAGCAGATAATTACGTACTTAAGTATCTACCAAAAAGTGTTCTTTGTATACCCATTGTGAATCAAGGTAAACTCCTTGGTATTTTATACTTAGAAAATAATTTAGTGACTGGGGCATTTACAAGCGATCGCGTTGAAATGCTGAACCTTTTATGCGACCAAGCCGCAATTTCTCTAGAAAATGCCCGCCTTTATCGAGCATCTCAAGACTATGCTCAACAGTTGGAAGAAGCCCTCAGCTTGTCAGATGGAGAGCATCAAATCCTAGAAGCCATTGCTCAGGCAACTCCTCTACCAACCGTCCTAGAGAAGTTAGCCCTGCTGATTGAATCCCACTCAAAAAAGAAGGTGTACTGTTCTTTTCTTTTGATGGAAGACAATCGGCTTCGTCACGGTGCAGCACCTAGTTTGCCAAAGGAATACAATGCACAGATTGACGGTATTGAGATTGGCCCAATGGTTGGTTCCTGTGGAACAGCCTGCTATTACAAAGCCTCCGTCATGGTGGAAGACATTGCGAACGATCCGCTTTGGGCAAACTTCCAAATGGCATTGAAATACGGTTTGAAAGCGTGTTGGTCTACACCAATTTTGGCTGCAGACGGACGGGTGCTAGCAACCTTTGCTATGTATCATCCCTTTCCCTACAAACCAAACAAGCACGATCGCGAATTGTTGGCAAAAGCAACCTACCTGTCAAGGATTGCCATCGAACGGCATCAGGTAGAAGTTAGACTCAGACAGCAAGCAGAAGAATTAGAGCAAGCTTTCAAAGACCTGCAAAAAGTTCAACTTCAACTGGTGCAGAGTGAAAAAATGTCTGCTTTGGGGAATTTAGTTGCAGGTGTTGCCCACGAAATTAATAATCCAGCCGGTTTCTTAGCAGGCAATATTCAACCTGCCCTCGACTATATCAAAGATGTGTTTGCTTTACTCGATTTGTATCAGGAAGAATATCCCAATCCCAGTACAGTTATCCAAAATGAAATTGAAGCGATGGACTTAAAGTATGTGCGGGAAGACTTACCTAAGTTAATTGAGTCAATGAGAGAAGGAATAAATCGCATCAAAAATATTAGTACCAGTTTGAGAACATTTTCTCGTGCAGATAGCGACTATCCTCAGTATTTTAACCTTCATGAAGGGCTCGACAGCACAATCTTAATTCTCAAACACCGTCTGAAAGCAAATGAACAACATCCAGCCATTGAAGTTGTCAAAAACTACGGTGATATTCCCCTAATTGAATGTTTCCCCGGACAATTGAATCAGGTGTTTATGAATATCTTAGCTAATGCCGTAGATGCTTTAGAAGAATTCAATCAAGGACGTAGTTTTGCAGATATCAAAGCCAATCCCAACCGGATTACTATTCAGACCCGCTTAACCAAAGATCTCAAACATGTCGCCATCTACATTCAAGATAATGGTATTGGCATGACCGAACAAGTCAAACAGCATATTTTTGACCACTTATTTACTACTAAAGGTGTAAAAAAAGGGACAGGGTTGGGATTAGCGATCGCCCATCAAATTATAGTGGAGAAACACGGAGGTGCGATCCACGTAAAATCTGTACCGGGTGAGGGAAGTGAGTTTGAGATCCAAATTCCTATTGAAGCAGCGATCGTTAGATTTTAATGTCATCATAGTGATAGTAAAAAATTGGAGATAAAACTACGGTTTACGCACGCCCCCTAGCAAGATTAATTGAGCAGTTGCAACGCTTGCCCGGAGTGGGTCCAAAGACTGCCCAACGGTTGGCATTGCACATTATCAAAAGACCAGAAACAGAAGTAGAGGCTTTGGCACAAGCCCTCATGGAAGCAAAAAAACAGGTGGGTTTGTGTTCTGTTTGCTTTCACCTATCTGCTGAACCTGTTTGTGAAATCTGTCGCAATCCAAACCGGGATAACACCACTGTCTGTGTGGTAGCAGACCCTCGCGATGTGATTGCCTTAGAAAAAACACGTGAATACAAAGGAAAGTACCATGTTTTGGGTGGAGTCATTTCCCCAATCGATGGCATTGGGCCAGAACAGCTGACTATCCAAGCTTTGGTACGACGGGTGAGTCAGCAAAAACCTCATGAAGTCATTCTGGCAATAAGTCCAAGTGTCGAAGGTGAGACAACGACATTGTATGTCGGTCAACTCCTGAGACCATTTACAAAGGTCACGCGGATTGCCTTCGGTTTACCTGTAGGTGGAGATTTAGAGTACGCCGACGAAGTCACTTTGGCAAGGGCATTGGAAGGACGACGTGAGTTAGATTAGTTGTCATTGGTCGCTGATTTTAGAACCTGTTGTGCCGCAAACTGACCGCTGCGAATTGCTCCCTCCATATAACCGCGATACTCCACAGGCGCAGTATGCTCGCCCGCAAAGAAGATCCGACCGGCAGGCTGCGTCAGATGTGGGTTAAAGCGATGCAAATCCCCCGGTCCAAAGTAGCAGTAGGCTCCTTGTGCCCATTCATCAGCACTCCAATCATAGGAACGAGAAGTTATAATCTCAGGTGCATCAGGATACATAGCACGCACTGTTCCTACTGCATGCTCAACTGCATCCTCAGATAGTTCTATACTTGGACTACCCCCACTGAAACAGGAAAGAATTTTTTCTGTTCCTGTCTGTGCATAGCTGGGCTCCCAAATCACCTGGTACTTACCCTCAATTAACACTAGCCCAAAATTAGGTCTCGACCAAAAACGATGTGGGTATTGCAGTAGCGTCTTCACCAAACTACCATAAGGCAAATGAGCAATTGCCTCTCGCTGTGAGTCAGTCAGAGGGGCAATTATGGGAATATGGCGCAACACGCTCCACGGAATTGCTACAATTATATTGTGAGCCGTAACCTTAACTAAACCGTAGGATGTCTCAATATTAACGCTAACGAAGCTATCTTCTTGCTCAATACGGCGCACGGGAGTACTGGTGTGAACTCGTTCTCCTAAATAGTTAGCTAGAGCATCAACTAGACGCGAACTCCCACCACGGACGCGCATATTGTATCCATTGCTGCTAGCTGCACTATAGTAGGCGAAGAAGCCCGCGCCCATCAACTCTGGCTCAACTGTATAAAGCGATCGCGACAACAAACGGGCAATCCAGGCGGCAAAGGGCGGTATTCGGCTTGCTTCCAACCACTGATTGAGGTTTTGTTGTGGATCTTCTTGATTGTCCACCAGGGTTTGGAGCTTTGCGTACAATTCGCCCAAGGCATCCTGTTGTTCTACACTCAGCAACTCCCGGTTTTTGAGTGTTCTATCAATATACCAATACAGGTCATCGGGTAATCGGCAGGCAAAATCAAGTTGAAGACCGAACTCTTGTGCATAGGTCATGAAAGCAGTATGGTTATCGTCAACGAACTCAGCACCTAAATCACCATACTGTCCCGCGCCAAGTTGCACGGTGTGGACGCGACCCCCCAGACGCTCTTGTGCCTCAAACACTTGGACGTCCCTACCTGCGCGTACCAACTCGTAAGCTGCACTGAGCCCCGCTAGTCCTGCGCCAACGACAATAGTTTGATATGGCATTGTTTACTTGAAACCTGTGACGCTTTTTTGACAAGACGCGATGGAGAATTGCTGACTATATAATGATACCACTCCTACGGGTGAATTCCTTCGTTCAGCATATCGATAAAAAAGGTACAACCCGCCATTAGTCAGAGGAAAGGGAATTTTTAGCTCTCTATGATCGTTTTATGAGAGTGAAAAGCGCAAAATTCAGAGACGGGTGACACTTACTACGATAGCAAGTGGTAGTTTAAGACCTATCAGGAGGAAAGATGCAACACGACTAGTCGATCGGGCAGAGACAACCAACCGAAGCGCCCATCCCAGTAAAACTCTTTTATTTTGACAGCACAAAGGAGCGTGGCACCATGCG
This sequence comes from Scytonema sp. NUACC21, assembly GCF_054684315.1. Lineage (NCBI taxonomy): Bacteria > Bacillati > Cyanobacteriota > Cyanophyceae > Nostocales > Scytonemataceae > Scytonema > Scytonema sp. NUACC21. Next base: position 263,876 of record NZ_BAAFZH010000104.1, read on the forward strand.
ATTTAAAGACAGAATAGCGGCTGGTCAATTTTTGGCTCAGGAGTTGGCTGCATATGCTAACCGTCCGGATACCTTGGTGTTAGGGCTTCCACGTGGTGGTGTACCTGTCGCTTTTGAAATCGCCAAAGCCCTAAATGCTCCCTTGGATGTTTTTGTAGTACGCAAACTTGGCGTACCAGAGCAAAGAGAGCTTGCAATGGGAGCGATCGCTTCAGGAGGCGTACAGGTACTAAATGAAGATATTGTGCAATCGTTTTGTATCTCCGAGGCAGATATAAACCAGGTAGCGGCGTTAGAAAAGCAGGAATTAGAGCGACGGGAACGTCTTTATCGCGGCGATCGTCCTTATCTAGTACTGCATCAACGTATTGTGATTTTGGTAGATGATGGTCTAGCGACAGGTGCCACTATGCGTGCAGCTGTAATGGCGTTGCAAAAATATGAGCCTGCCAAAACAATTATTGCTGTGCCTGTTGCTGCACCTGAAAACTGCGACGAATTTAAATCCAAAGTCGATGAAATTATCTGTGGAGTCACTCCAAATCCCTTCTACAGCGTTGGTTTGTGGTACGAAAATTTTCCACAAACCACAGATGAAGAAGTTTACGACCTACTAGAGAAGGCTGCAAATAGACAAGACAAAGTCACAGTAGGCGCGTCTTAAAAAGTCAAAAGTCAAAAGTCAAAAGTAATGATTTAGGACTTATGACCAATGACTCATAACTAATAACTACTAACTAAACTATGAAAGTACCACCAGAGATTACCTATCGCGACGTAGATAAAACAGTTGCCCTAGAGAACTTAGTCAACGAAAAAGTTGCCAAGCTAGAGCAAGTTTGCAATCACATTAGTAGCTGTCATATTGCCATTGAAAAAATTCACGATCGCCCGCGCAATGGTTCTCCTTACAGAGTGCGGATTGATATGACTGTACCACCAGGTCATGAACTAGTGGCAGAAAGCAATCCTACAGATGAAAACCAGTATGCACCCGTAGAAGCAGTGATTCGGGATGCATTTAAGGCGGCTGTGACTCAGTTGAAAAAACTTAACGAGCGCCAGCAAGAGAGTGATAAATCCCAAACTCACAATGACGCAGACGAAACAACAGCAATTGTAACCAAACTATTTCGTGATGGTGGCTATGGCTTTATAAGAGCCTTAGACGGTCAAGAAATTTACTTCCACCGCAACAGCGTTATTCATGATGACTTTGACCGTATAGAAATTGGTACGGGTGTCCGTTTCTCTATGGTTATGGGTGAAGAAGGACCCCAAGCTTCTACAGTACAAATTGTAGACAAGCCTGGTGCAAATGCTGGTAAATCCGATCGAGCCCTAATTGAACCACCATTAGGATATTAGGCTGGAAGTAGTTAATTTGTGATTGCTACTCCTTTTTCGCTCTAAAATTACCGATTTTTGTAGGGTGGGCAGTGCCCACCGTTGTAATTTTTGTAGGTAAATCTATGCCGCACATTCGCTGTTAGACATCAAATTCAACTAGGTAAGAGTTGTGTGCTGAATTCAATTTTTACCATGATGCTTGACAAAGTACATGACCTCGTCTACTTTCTCTATCATTTAAATTTTTGACACTCAGTACAGGCTTAATTTGGGTTTATATGGATAAGTTTGTCTCTATTAAACAACTTTCTGCTGAATTAATGTAGATGAGTGAAAAACTCTAACCTTGATTATCACTAACAGGTAACGCCCCTGGTTTGATAGTCAAATTGAGAGTTTGTTCGTTCCGCCGAATTTCTAATTGTAGATTGCTACCAACAGATGTATTTTCTACCGTTTGTTGTAGTTTGTCAGCTTGATTCATAGGCTCGTTGTTAACCTTGACAATCACATCCCCCGCACGAATTCCCCCTTTTGCAGCAGGTGATTCAGGTACAACCTTGACTACCAATACACCTTGAGATTCATAAACACTAATGGGAGCATTGGGATTGTTATTAATTTGTTGCTTGAGTTCTGGTGTTAGAGTCACCATTTGAACTCCCAAATAAGCATGTTCAACTTTACCCTTAGCAATTAATTGCTTGGCAACATTACTAGCTGTATTGATTGGAATTGCAAAGCCCAAACCTTGAGCATTTTGAATAATAGCAGTATTCATACCAATGACTTGACCCTGAGCATTTAGCAATGGTCCGCCAGAGTTACCGGGATTAATAGCCGCATCAGTCTGAATAAAGTTAACTCGTTCGGTAGGTACTCCCACTTGAGAACTAGAACGACCTGTTCCGCTAATAATACCTTCAGTAACTGTATTATCCAAACCTAAGGGGTTACCGATAGCGATCGCCCATTCCCCCGGTTTGAGTTGGTCAGAATTACCCAAAGATATTGTTGGTAAGCGATCGGCTTTAATTTTGACAACTGCAACATCTGTCACCGCATCGGTACCCATAACTTGACCTTTGAAAGTGCGCCCATCCTTAAGGGTAACTGTTACCGTATCTGCTCCATTGACCACATGAGCGTTGGTCAATATTTCACCATTAGAATTAATAATAAAACCAGATCCAACTCCTCGGACAACTTCTTTAGATGGGGGTGCAGGCGATTCAGAGCCGAAAAATTGTTGGAAAAATGGGTCATCAAAAATTTCAGATGTCGGATGCGTTACCGTATGAGTGGAATCAATCCGCACTACTGCAGGTCCGACGCGCTCGACAACTGCTGTAATAAAGTTAGAACTACGAGCTGCTGCTAAGTCAGCAGGAGCTTGAGTCAAAGCTAGCACAGCTTGGGGTGGTTGCAGTAAGTGCATACCTGAAACTGCGATTCCTGTTCCTGCAAGAACCAATCCTAAACCCAAATAAATTGTTGGTTGTTTGAACTTATATCGTTTCACACTTTTATCAGTTGATGAATGGAAGTTTGGCTGAAAGTTCTCTTGAAAATTCTGCTTTGAAGTTTTCATAACCTGAAATTCTCTCGATTCTGGCTAGCTCTGTCCTATAAATCTGCATCTTCAAGAGTAAGAAGCAATTGTAAAGAACTTGGAAAGATTTATGGAGATTTGGAAACAGAATCGATTTTATCTTGGTCTTTATAGACACCTTCAATCTTGTCCATTTCATCAAGCAAAAATGTAGCTAGATGACTGTATTCTTGAGCTGACGAAGCCATCTCAACACGCTCAATCAAGGTATCAAACTTCTGCGTTTGAGAAGTTCCACTATGAACCAAAACAGATGGACGAATTCTATACCAAGTAGAACGCATATTATCAGCTGTTTTGTGCAGCCAAGCTCTATTTCCTGTGGGTGCCCAAATTTCCAACTCATGTCCGTAGTAATGAAGTAGTGTTACCTCAACGGGTACTTTTTGCTGAAACTGCACAGCCATGTTAGCAGCTATTAGCATGACTTGATTGGCATTATGCATTGCAGCTAAGCCATTTTTAGCACTCACAGTAGCTTTAAGGATTGCAATTTTGGAATTTAACCTTGAAATTAGTATTTTTTCGCCTTTGACTTCAGTGTTCAAATCCTTTACTGCACATTCCAACAAAGATAAATTCTTTGTAGCATTTTTCCAATCATTTGCCTTAGCTGTGTTATAAATCGTTTTACTGTATTGACCTACCTTGGTTAAGGAAACAGGAAGAGGGCGGCTGTTGACCATAGAGTTGACATCCCTTACTAGATATGGCTTGTCTGGCACGTCATTGAGATGGCGAGTGCTGACTATGTTTTGAGTATTTAAAAAACTATTGTCATGCTGGGGCATAATGGCAACAGGTTGTGGAGATTTGCTGATATCTGTTGTTTTTAATAACTCAGTTATGCCCAAACCAACAAACAATGAGGCTGTGAGAAGAGTTTTGATTGAATTACTCATAGTTATAAATCTTTAGGGAAAAACTCCACATTACACAAAATTTGTCAAGAACTTGGGAAGATTGAGTGTAGAGTGGCGAATTTTAACCAAAGCCATTACTCTAAAAAAACTTGACATATACCAATAAATCTTTCCAAGTTCTTCACTTTTACCCAATAGATTAAACAATCAAGAAAACAAAACTAGATAAAGGAGAAGTTTTGAAAACTATGACAAGTGCATCCAGAACTATTCTTACTCTAGGTTTAATGAGTTTTTTGAGTTTTGGTGTAATGTCCCAGGCTACCTTTGCTGTATCATCTCAAATCTCAAATCAAAAAAAGACTCAATCTAGTACAGCGGTAAAGACTACCCACAATACTACACAACATCCGTTGAATACAAAGCAACCTCAACAAAATACTAAGAAATCTTCAAGTAATCTACAATCTCACAAGCCCGCCGCCAACCAAGTACCTGTTAAAGGAGTATCATCTACTAATGTAACAACACCAACTCATCCTAAGAAATAAACTTAGTTTTATAAGAAACAATAACTTGATTTCATGACCGCGTTTTCTTCCTCTTGCTAGAGAAGTTACTATCTAACAATAGAACCTCTCATACCACATCTTGTTCTGGTTGGGTTTCTTCTATTGCTCTCTTCCGGCAAAAATATTACCTAAAAACGTAGGTAGGGCTATGCCTCACGTTGCCTGCTGTATGGCATAGCCCCCTACAAAAGTCGGTAATTTTATAGCGGAAACGGAGTGATGAAACCCAACTTTTTTATTGTAATTAAAATGAAAGCAAAAAAAATCTTTGTTTCATGGCACTTCATATCATTAACATTATTTACTATAGTTGTTGGTCTATTTCAATATCTAATGTTAAATGATAAGTATGATGATACTATTAATACTCTTAGTAAACTAGCATTGCAACTGAATACGAAACACTATCAATTATCACAAAAATCTTTTAATAATAGGTTTAATTCAACACAAGTAACAAATTTAAATTCACAGATAAAAGCCAAAAATGTTACACTTACAGTAGCACCGCAATTTGCTGGTTCTATTATTTATCGGGCAAAACTTCCAAAGGATGAGAAATACATCGCTCTGACCTTTGATGATGGTCCTTGGTCACATTCTACTGACGAGATACTCAATATCCTTCACCAGAATGATATCAAGGCAACTTTTTTTATGATAGGAGAAAATATTAAGCAATATCCAAAACTAGCAGCACGGATTGTAGCTGAAGATCATGCTATCGGAAATCATACTTGGCATCATTGGTATCGTTCTCTCAATAATCAAACAGCAGCAGCCGAAATAGAGAATACCAGCAATTTAATTTATCAAATTACTGGTACTAGAACAACATTGTTTCGTCCACCGGGCGGAATACTCAAGAATGGTCCTGCGGCTTACGCTAAAAAGCAAAATTACACTATTATTATGTGGTCTGATGACTCCCAGGATTACACCCGTCCTTCTGTAAAAACTTTGGTCAATAGAGTGCTAAAACAGTCAAAACCCGGTGGTATTATACTCATGCACGATGGTGGTGGAAATCGCACAAGAACTGTAGCTGCTTTACCACAAATTATTAGTCAATTAAAGCAGAAAGGTTATAAATTTGTCACTATTTTAGAACTTCTGCAAATACAAAGCAAGGAACAGAACTTGCAAGCTTTTAGGCTGCGCTAGTTGGAAGACGAACTGTAAAACAGCTACCAACACCCAACTGACTGGTAACAGCGATTGAGCCTCCATGACTTTGGACAATAGCTTGAGCAATAGGTAATCCCAATCCCGCACCCCCAGAATGATATGAACGGGATAAATCTGCTCGCCAAAACCGCTCAAAAATCTTTTCAAGGTTCTCAGGTGCAATTCCCACACCTGTATCCTGTATTTTCACCAATAGATGAAAACTTATACGGCTAGCTTTAATTTCAATTTTGCCACCATAAGGTGTATAGTACAGTGCATTTTGAACTAAATTAGTAAAAAGTCGCGTTAGTTGTGTGGCATCACCTATGGAGTACAAGTCTTTACCTATTTCATATTGTAAATCAATTTGTTTAGCCTCTGCTTGAGGTTTGTATTGCAGTACTAAGTTCTCTAAAATTTCAGCTAGATCGACCGTATCCCATTTTTGGTTGGGTATTTTGTCAGTACGTGCTAAAAATAATAAATCTTCTGTGAGACGAGACATTTGTTGAGTAGCACTAACAATGGCTTGGAATTTTTCTACATCTGCTTCTCGCATACCTTCTGGGTACTTAAGTGCTACTTTAGCATTAGTGTTGATTGCCATTAAAGGACTGCGGAGTTCATGGGAAGCATCAACAGTAAATTGTTTTAGTCGTTGAAAACTGTCTTCAATTGGTTGCATTGCTTGACGAGTTAACAAAATTCCACCTACGCCACTTAAAAGAATTGCAATTAGAATTCCTCCGCTTAATCCCCAATCTAATTTATTTAAAGTTGCATTAAAGTCATTTAGGGACTGACTTGCTCTTACATACCCTATTAACTTTCTATCATCACTGCCAATAATCGGCAAAGTCACCGCTTGAATGGGATTTTTTTGTTTTTGAATTTGTATAGTGCGATCGCGGGAAAGAGGTAAATTAAGAACATCACTTCCCTGCTGAGCAATTAAATTTCCTTGTGTATCAAACCACTGTAAGGCTTGGTGCCGAGCAGTAATATTGAGAATAGAAAATGAATTTTCTATTCTCACATTACCATTTTCAAATCTAGCATTAGCAGCAGATCCTTCTCCTAAATCAATGAGTTTATCTGTTAATTCCTGAGTCAAACTGTGAATAAAAAAAATACGTACTGCTAAAGCAAAAACTCCCAATATTAATGTCAAAACAACTAAATAAGATAATAATAAACGATACCTTATTTTCCGAAACATAGGTATTTGGTAATTACTAGTCATTGCTTAAACGGTAACCAATTCCATATATAGTTTCAATTAATTTTTCTGAACCTCCTGCATCTTTAAGTTTTTTTCGCAAATTTTTTATATGAGTTTTTACTGTATCTTCTCCGGAAGATTTGTCAAAATCCCACAATTTGTTTAAAAGAACTGAACGAGTTAGAACTTGAGAGGAATTTCTCATAAAACATTCTAATATCATATATTCTTTAGGTGTTAGTGATACTAGGTTACCTTGATATGTGACATGGCAACTACTGGGATCGAGTTGTAAATGACCGTGAACAAGTATTGGTTGACGAGTCTCTGGAATTCTCCGAAATAAAGCTCTAATTCGAGCTGCTAATTCTTCTAATTCAAAGGGCTTAACTAAATAATCATCAGCCCCGGCATCTAGCCCAATAACTTTATCTGCAGTTGTATCTCGTGCTGTCATCATTAAGATGAGAGCATTGCATTTCTCAGCACGTAAACGCTTACACAAACTAATTCCATCTAGTTTAGGTAACATCAAATCCAATAAAATTAGGTCGTATTGAGCAGATTGCGTATATTCCCATCCCTCAATTCCATCACGGGCTACATCTACAACGTAGTATTGATGCTTTAAATCTTCTGCAACGGGTTTGGCAATGCGATCGTCATCTTCTACTATTAAAATTCTCATATAGGATTCCTACTTGAAGAAAGAGATTACACATAAATAATCAGTTTATACTTACTTCAACTAGGAAGCTAGAGTGTCAGTCGAAAACTACTATCTCAAAAGTACGTAATACAGTGAGGAACAGAGACCTAGCCAAATCAATTAGTGATACTGCATGGACTTTTTCCGGCAATGGTTGAGTATTTGAGGCCAGTCTTTAGTGTTGCCACCGTTCCACTACCCTCACACATTATCTTATAGGTTTTTTTGAAAAATTATTGCTCTCTTCAGTTTGGTTGGTCAAGTTTTACACTGTGTTTTATACGTTGTCTACCATATGGTTGCGCTTACTACCTTTGCGCTCTAACATTACCGATTTTTATAGCCAGGGCTATGCCGCAGTACAGCTTAATAAGAAACACTCCCTTACCAGTTGGGGAGTGATTCAAATTGAAAATATAGGGGTATGATAAGGACAATATGACTTAATAATCGAGTGACCCCTATGTAAAACGATAGGGGTTATTTATTTGGAATGAGATATCCCAGGTAAGCTGCAAGCGACCATTCGGCTACCTTAAGAAAAGTCTCCTTAGCGAACTGGTCTATCATGGACAATCCCAATAACCCTACTAATGCAACGATAGCGAGAAAACCAAAAATCAAATCTTTGCTTGTTGATGACATAAAGTGTCAATATTTAGTTACAACAAGCCGATTATAAATATATCACTAATTGAATTAAATCGGTAGTTTTAACCTGCAAAAGGTAGTGTAAATATCCAAGATTTAATATTCTGCCTACGATCCATAAGTATGATGACTTAAGCTAGTTGTAAATTTTATAACAAACTATTTCTTTTGCTTAAACTATTTAATTTTTTCACATAAATAGTAATACACATAGGTTAAATTCTATGAATAAAGCACCTTCTCAATAAAGGGAAGCTGGGCAGTGTCCACCCTATGAATTCATGAGCTTTTTAGCCTATGATTCTCTCAATAAAGCAGTGGTGCAAGAGATGAGTGAGGCAACTGCGAGAGTGTCAGCCAAGCCCTGGAAAGAGGAAACCCAATAAGTGATTTAAGGAATCCCTAACTATGTGTGGGCGGGGAGGATGTCAAAACAAGTAGTTCATCCTCCTACATGGATGGCAGGACGCATTTCAGGATTCTTCTCGGCTTTGCGAAGTACTTCTCGGGTGACAACGGGAATATCGCCCTCACCAAACAAGATAAAACGCAGCAAGTATTTTATGGGGTTGCCTTCTGCCCAGCCGAAATAAGCATGGGGTATCTTACCCGTGCGATCGCGAAGATAGAGAAGTATGGCAGCAATACCGTTAGGTACAGCCGCACTCTCAGCACGCAGGATGCGATAGCCCTCAACCTCTACCCCTTTGACTCTAATGGTGTTTGCAAATTCCGAAGCATCGGATACCAAAACCTCTAGAAAGAGAACTGCATCGGTAGGAGGAATATGGTTGTCCTCGCGCACCTCTTTCTCTTTTAAAATATACTCTTGGGCATCACCTTGATTCAATCGATTAGCAATCAGTCGTATTGTACCCTCGCGCTGTTCGGCAATAAATCGGTGGGCAACTTCGTCAAGTTCAATCTGCTCCACTCGTAGTTCGGTCGAACGCCACACCCGTGAAACCAGTGAGGTGAGAATGATAGTACCGATGAAAAATGCAGCTATTCTAATCCCTTCGGGTCTCTCAATAATATTAACAATAGTGGTATATATAAACATCAGCGTGATAATTGCAAAGGCGAATGCTTTTCGCTTTGCGCTTCGATGGTAGGCTGATAGAGTGACTGCAAATGCAGCTGTGCTTATCAACACAAGCACACCCGTGGCATAGGCTCCGCTTTGGGCTTCTACATTAGCTCTAAATATAATTGTCACAGCAAAGGCAATAGCCGTATAAACTAACACTAAAGGTCGCGATGCTAATGCCCAATTAGGTGCCATGCCGTATCTCGGTAAATACCGAGGTACGATATTAAGGAGACCTGCCATTGCAGATGCACCCGCAAACCATAAAATGCTAATGGTACTGATATCGTAAATTGTTCCAAAGCCATTGCCAAGATACATATGTGCCAGGTAGGCAAGGGCACGTCCACTTGCTTTGCCTCCGACTTTAAATTCTGCTGCAGGAATCAGTAGAGTCGTGACCAAGCTGCTAGTAATTAAAAAGAAGCTCATGATAACAGCAGCAGCGGTAAGCAGCTTATGGGTATTGCGAATGCGCCCTCTGGGTTGTTCAGAAGTGTCACTGCTGCTACCGCGTACAAGGGGCATAACGGCAACGCCCGTCTCAAAGCCCGACAGCCCCAACGCTAACTCCGGGAATAGCAAGATGGCTACGCCAAGCATCTTTATAGGATTGCTATGGGTTGCAAAAAGTGTAGTTTGCCAGTTAGCGATCGCAGATGGATGATGCAGAATTTGGTAGAAACCGACGCTAATGACAACAAAATTTAACAGTAGATACAATCCCACCAAAAAGACTGCAAGACCGATGGCTTCGCGGAAACCTCTCAGGAAAACGGCACTTAATAATGCCACTAATACCAGGGTAATACCGATCCCCTGATGGTGAACCCAACCAGGCATAAGGGGATTTTCAATAATATGAGCCGTGGCATCAGCTGCTGAGAGGGTAATGGTGATAATAAAGTCTGTTGCTACAAAACCAAGTAGACAAAGCACGAGTAACTTACCCTGCCACCAGGCGAGCAAGTGTTCGAGCATTGCGATCGAGCCTTCCCCATGAGGGCTTTGGGCAGCAACGCGTCGGTAGATTGGCAATGCTCCGAACAATGTTAGCAGGACTAGAATGAGAGTGGCAAGAGGAGAGAGAGCACCAGCAGCCAATGCTGCAATACCAGGTTGATAGCCAAGGGTAGAGAAATAATCTACACCTGTCAGGCACATAACTTGCCACCAAGGATGACTTCGGTGTGGTTTTTCCCTGTGGTACGGTCCTTCTTTCTCTTGTCGGTCTTCTTCGAGCAGCCAATGGATGAACTGCCTGCGGAGGCGTTGTGTTGGAATGATTGTTTTACCCATCAAACCCTTGCTGCTTCTATTAAGCAAAAAGTTAAAAGCGTAAGGCTAGTCATGAGTCATTATAGCCATTCTTGAATGAATAAAATACACCCAATTGTGGGGGTGTAAGATAAGAGCATCTCTACAAATGGGTGTATTTGACACACAATAACTCTCAACACAATCATTCAAATCCCCGATGGAAATGTTTCCGGTGCTTCTTTGGTTTCCCAATTAGGGCTGCGATCCAAAGGTTGTACACCTTTTGTATTATCAATGTGAATCACCGCATCAAATTGCTCTGGAAGTTTAGCGAAAAAATAGTGGCTTCTACGCTCTGTTCGGGGCAGGTAAATAACACCAATTGCTCGCTCTAATCTTTCTGTTTGCAGCCCTGTTACTGCTTGATTATCTTGCCGCAAATTCAGTAAAAACCGAGGTAAGCCAGTATCGTGAAATAATGCTTCATAACTGTCTGGTAACCCCGGACGAACTTGTTTGAGTTGTGGCACACCACCCCAATGAGAAGCAGCAGTAACCGTGCCCGTGTATGTACTAAAGCCTACAAGTACAGCATCGCGATCGTAACGTTCGCGCACTAATTGCCCTACGTTTAATTCACCCGCAGATGCCATATCAGTTGCTCGTGCATCTCCAAGATGGGAATTATGCTCCCAAACAACAACTTTTGTACGGTTTCCCTGTTTATCAAAATGAGCAACCAAGTACTCTAAGGTTTCTGCCATGTGTGTATCTCGCACGTTCCACGACGACACTTTCCCCTGAAACATTGAGCGGTAGTATGCCTCAGCATTTTTTACAAGTCGGGCATTCTGTTCTGCATAGAAAAACTCATCTTCTTTTACCCGTCTATACTCAGCAGTTTTGCGTTGTAACTCCATTAATTGATTGACGACATTTTTCTCGCAAGACTCGCTCATACCAAAACTAGCCGCATACCCATAGGCTTGAGAGTCTTCGCCAAAATGTTCCAAGCACGAATAACGGGAACGAGCAAGTTTTGCGGCTTCTGGGTCAATCTTGTCCAGGTAAGCAACAACCTCATCAATTGAGGAATACATACTGTAGAGGTCAAGCCCGTAAAAACCAACTTTCGTTTTACTCTGCGGTAATGAATCATTATATTGGCGCAGCCAGCCGATAAAACTCACTACATCGGTATTGCGCCACATCCAACCTGGGAAGCGTTGAAAACCTCCCAATGCTTCCTCTGGGGTAAGGTCATCATTGACTCCCCCTACATAGCGATTCACTCGGTATGCGTCGGGCCAATCTGCTTCAACTGCTACAGCTGTAAAATCTTTCTCTTGAATTAGGCGTTTGGTAATCTCAGCGCGTTGCTCGTAGAACTCATGGGTGCCATGAGATGCTTCACCGATCAGCACAAAGCGAGCATCACCAATAAGTTCCAATAGAGGATCGTAATCGTTAGCTGCACCCGTGAGGGGATGAACTGCTTGACGGACTGCGTCGCTAAGTTTTGTTGTGCTTGCATTTGCCATGATTCTAAGCCCAATGACTACTAACAAATCTCTTATTTACACCCCATTGCAATTGCAGCAAATTACAAATCCCTTAATTGGAATGCTGACATCTTGCACCTTCTTTGTGGGAGGAGGTGGTTGGCTTTAGCCTTACCTACGATCGGGATCGGCTTTTTGGGCTTTAATTTTTGCAATAAGGTGATGGTGCAAGATATGAGAATGAGGATTTTAGTGGTTCTGCTCCCTAACTTTTCAAAGGAAGTCGGGCATTTTGCAGCCCATAAAATCAATATGGCGAACCATGATAACACCAGACCATGATTCAAAATGAGGGGTAAAAAACCCAGTTTCTTTGAGTTTAGTGAACGAAATATCAATTTTTGCAGCCAAAGAAACTGCTTTGCTTGGAATTACTGCACTGATGCTCTAGAGTAAGGAGAAATTTCTATCAAGTGTTTTAAAATTACTTATGTTACGAATCTATTCTAAATCGATGCTAGCCTTTTCTCCTCTTTCTCCAGTCATGTTACTAAAATGACGAGCATACCAAAAGTGAGAAAACAATCTTAAGTAGCAGTGTAACTACAAGCACAAACTTCTAAAAATTCAAAATTTCTTCTGCAATTGATGTATGGTGGGCACTGCCCACCATAAGTATGTTTCTGCAATGAATAGAGAATATTAACCCACCAATTGAACAATGGTGAGCACTGCCTGCGTATGTTTTAAAAATAAAATTATGACCCAGTAATTGAACAATGGTTGATCCTCCCCATCCTACAGTATAAATAAGTAAGTGGGCGGAGATAAAAGCAAATATGTGAAGAAATGTAAAAATAGCTAAACCTTTTACAAATGGCACATAAGGCTCTTCACGAGGTAACTTTATTTGTTGCTCTATACTTAGGGTAGATGAGAGTTACTCAAGAAGGCTACTGGAAGCTTAAATTTAAGACAAAATTTTTAACCATTTTTAATAGAAAGTTAATGATTTATCAATACAAATGACGCTAATTATCTGTAGTCCATAAGCAATAGGAGAATTATGTCATGGATAGAATAATAAAATCGCCAATAGAACAACATTCAGTTCAAGTTGCATCAGGTTCAATTCACTTAGAAGGTGATTTAAGAATACCTGAAATAGCCCGTGGAGTTGTACTACTTGCCCACGGAAGTGGCAGTAGTCGGCACAGTCCTCGAAATCATTATGTTGCTGAAGAACTGAATCAGGCAAGCTTTGCTACCCTCTTGATTGACCTGCTGACTTTAGATGAAGAAGAAATAGACAATCAGACAGGACAATTGCGCTTCAACATCAACTTATTGGCTGAACGGCTCATGAATGCTACACAATGGCTTGCCCAAAACCTGGATATTCAGAAAATGAAAATAGGTTACTTTGGTGCTAGCACTGGTGCAGCTGCAGCATTGGTTGCAGCTACACTACAACCAGAAGGTATTTGTGCTATTGTTTCTCGTGGTGGAAGACCGGATTTGGCAGGAGCATCACTATCAAATGTTCAAGCACCAACACTATTTATTGTTGGTGAAAGAGACACTCCAGTCCTTCGCATGAATCAAGAAGCGTTGGAACAATTACGGGTAGAAAACAAGCTAGAAATTGTTCCTGGAGCAACCCATCTTTTTGAAGAACCAGGAACCCTAGAGATGGTTGCACGGCTATCAAGTGAGTGGTTTGAGCAATATTTGGTAACAGATCGCAATTAGTAAACAGTTATCAGTTATCAGCAATTTATGTAGATTAACTGATAACTGATAATTTATAACTTATAACGCTAGTTGAGATTGTTTCTGAGAGTAAAGGCGATCGCAATATAATGTCCACATAGCTCCAACTACACCTGTGATGGAACCAGATATTGCAGCTGAGACACCCCATCCCAAAGGACCAAACCAATTTGTCATCTCTTGCAATACTGCTGTAGTACCTTTGGCTACAACGTAGGCTGTCCCTGTTGCGGCAATGGTCACAAAACCCATATCTAACAGTATTTCCACAAGTCCCTTGTGGGATAACTCTTCTTCAAAATAGATTTTCCAGATAGTGGTGTACATGAGAATATCAGAAGCAGTTAATATAACTTGTTTTGGAAGTTCCACACCTGGGTTTGGCGCACCTGAAACTATACCACCTCCAACTGCATAGGTAGCTATTGCCCAAATAGCTTCTAATCTTTTTTTGCCAAGATTTTTCTGGTTGTTATCTACTTTAGAGAAATTATCCATAGGAACTACTTTGTTACGGGTTTAAACAGATATCAATTTGAATTGTAGGCTGCTTTAGGCGTATTGGTATGAGATTTTGGGAATCTTAAACAACTCATTGTACTATAATGCACCAACCGCAACGGTCTTTACACTCCTTGAATCCATTCTACTGCTCCACTGTCGCTAGAAATTTGCCTATATTTTAGATACCTTAACCGATTCTGAATGTATCAAAAATTCAAAAAACTTATATTTCAGTAAATTTACTATACTCAAGGAGGTTTTATAATGAATTAAACATTCATACAAAAACGAGGATTGCGGTATTTGCGGTTGCTAATGGCATTTAGGAATGATTTAAAATATATAAATTCCAAATAGTTAGCCTTATATTGCTTTAGGAATTGACCGAGCTAGAATTAATAGCTGAAAATATGCAACTTTTGACTGGAGATTTAAAAAATTTACTGAATATTTTTTTAAAGTCTAGCTGTCCTTTATGCCAGCGCCCTACTTCCCAAGAATTATGTCAAAACTGTACTAAACAACTGCAAAAATGTCGTTTGCCTGAACCTCGTCTTCTTTGGCATCAACCCATACCAGTTTTTGCATGGGGAACTTACAGTGGTTCTCTTAAAACCGCGCTTGCCATTATGAAATATCAAAATCATCCTGAAATTGCTCGCCCTTTAGGTAAATATTTAGGGCAAACATGGCTATCAAATTGCCCAATTTCGGATTCTCAATTTGTGGTTGTTCCCATTCCACTCCATCCTAACAGGCATAAAAAGCGAGGCTACAACCAAGCCGCGCTGATAGCTCAAAGCTTTTGCCAAACCACAGGATTAAAATTAAAAATCAATGGGTTAGAGAGAACACGAGATACCGAAGCCCAGCATAAATTATCTGAGTCGCAGAGAAAAGAAAATTTAGCTAAAGCTTTTGGCATCGGGGAAGATTTTCGTCGTAACTTGGAAGCCTCGGTAATTTTGGTGGACGATATTTACACTACGGGTGCTACTGCTCAATCTGCAATACAAACATTTCATCAAGCCGGAATTAAAGTTTTGGGGTTAGTCACCACAGCAACTACTCTCAAGCAGGAGAACCTTTATAAGGCTGAAGTATAAAGGTTAAATGATGAAAGTAACAGACTTATACTGCTAGCTTGACAAGGATTTGCAATGATAGCCTGATTTCGCCGATGTGTACTAACTATAAAGTAATACATGGGCAATTTCTGGTTGAGAAAACTATAATTAACCTAACGGCGCTGTTTTCATGGGAAGAGTCTCTGCATGATAAGTAAGGCTTTTGCAGTGGGGTTGAGAAAAATCACGATCGCGAGTGCTATGCTGCTGGCAATTGGCGGAGGTACAACAGCAGCTTTCGCTCAACCAGCCAACAAGTTGTATAGTCCGATTCCTTTGCCTTTGAGTAATGAAGTTTCCGATATGCTCTCTGACAAAGACATACCTACAGGTCAAGGCGGATTTGCTCGCGATTACGCGGTAAAGTTAACCAAGGGAGATAACTTGGCAATTGACCTAGCGTCTGAGAGCTTCGATGCTATCATTACGCTGCTAGCACCAGATGGTACCACTGTAGCAGAAAATGACGATGGTCCCGATGGTAGCAGCAATTCTCTGCTTTTTACCCGCGTCTCAGAGACGGGAAATTACATCATTCGCGTGCGGTCTTTTGGAGAAACTGGGATTGGGGCTTTCAAACTTAAGGTAACACGATTACAACCCATGAAAGGCAGTTAACAATAACCAAAGCCGCCCTTAAAGTAGTTAGTTGTTCCACTAACCACCAACCACTAACTACTCACTCCCTTCCAAACCTGTAAGTACACATAAAAATAGAGCTTCAGTCCACTCAACAACCGCACCGTAGGTATCCCCCGTGTGCCCGCCTAAAATACGGTTGAACCAAGCAGCAGTCAAAGTTGCGATCGCACTCCCTGCAATTGCCATTCCCAAAGCAAAAAACAGACGTTGTTTGTTGAATAATAATTCTAACCCACTTAAACTTATTACCAACAACAACCCCGGTAACAAAACTTTGTAAGAGTCAATAGCTTGTTTGTGAAATGCGCCTTTACCAGTTGGTTTGAGATAAGGATAGCGGGCAATTGCCAATTGTTGACCCCAACGCCCCCATCCACAAGCCCCCAATAATCCCAACCAACGGTTTGTCTGCAAATCTGTCAGTGCAGCTATTTTAAGAAAAACCAACATGACAGCTGCCATTGCGCCAAACGCACCCGTAGCACTATCTGCCATCACTTCAAGTCGCCGCTTCGCATCGCCCACAGCTAATCCATCAGCAGTATCCATTGCCCCATCTAAATGCAATCCTCCAGTAATGGCAATCCAGACAGCTACTATCAGAGCACTGCGAGTGAGTGTTGGCACACCCAAAAAATTCATTCCAGCATCAATTAGCCCCAGAATGCCCCCAATTATTAGCCCTATAAGCGGGGCATAGCGAGCTACATATTGGAAATCTAATCCATTTATATATGGTAAGGGGATACTTGTATAGAATATTGTGGCAGCTGCTATATTCAGCAGTTGTTGTTGCCACCACGGATGCCGATCGGTCATTTTAAGGATAAAGTATGAAGTATTTTGTAAACAATAGATATTACAATTAAAGTAAAGTCACAGGTAAATAACAACAATATTTGAAGCTTTAGATAAGATTTATCAGTTTAAGGAACGAACTCCAAGAATTTTGTTATGCTGAACTCAGTGTTGAATTTTTATATTTGTATAAACGATCGCTTGGTTGGATGAATTTAGGTAACCTTGGATGAGTCACGGCAGTTTTGTAGTGCTGCCTCTCTCAAATTTAAGGAATTAAAGCTTTCAATTTAGTCGTCCTACTAAGTGTAGATATTTATTAAAATGTAGGGATTCAACAAAGCTGTAACAATGGCTGTTTAGCTATGTTGTATCCCCGAACCGCTCCAAAAATTGTTTAATTATGAGTAACCATCTACCCGAAACAAAGGTACCAGCACCGTGCATCATCAATACAGGCGTAGTTGTGAATAAGCAGGATATGCGGCGATTACTGTCAGACCTAGGTCGCGTTCGCTACATACACACTCATGAGGGACAATTGCAGAACGAAGGGGAAGGCGATGTGATGGAAGTATTTGCCAATCCGCAACGGTCTACCTTAGTTGCCAATCACGCACTTTATCTGAATGTTTATAGTTTTGATTACTTGGAATTAAAGCAGTCTCCGGAAAAAGACACTTATTTTGACCTGATTCAAGAAGGAATGTGTTTGCGGCTGATTCCCCTTTCGACTCCTTTGCAAGAGAGACAAGAGCGTTGCTTTCATGTCAGCACTTTAGAGGCAATGATGGAGCAGGTTCTCTCGGCTAGGTGGGATGCGGAAATTGATGACGATAATTCCGATTTGTTTTAAAACCAATTGCCGCTACCTAATTGTTAATTGCTAATTGCATTGTTACCATTAGCTATTAGCCATTAGCTATTAGCAACTTCTGTCTTGACTGCACAATTTTCTTTTCAACGTCTAGCTAGCTGTAGCCAGACGAAAGCGAGGGCTGGAATTTTTTGTACCCCTCATGGTCTTGTTGAAACCCCACGATTTATGCCAGTGGGAACCTTGGCAAACGTTAAAACTCTCACACCAGCCCAACTAGGGGAAACTGGAGCGCAGATGGTTTTGTGCAATACATACCATTTGCACCTCCAACCAGGTGAAGCCATTGTCGCTGGAGGTGGAGGGCTGCACAAATTCATGGGCTGGAATGGGCCAATTCTTACGGACTCAGGTGGGTTTCAGGTTTTCAGTTTGAGCGAAATGCGAAAAATTAGTGAAGAAGGAGTCATTTTTCGTTCACCCCATGATGGTCAAATTATTAACTTGACTCCAGAACGTTCCATCGAAATTCAAAATACTTTAGGGGCGGATGTCATTATGGCATTTGATGAGTGTCCGCCCTATCCAGCAACGCGCCAAGAGGTAGAAGCCGCTACGCAACGGACTTACCGTTGGCTGGAACGTTGTATAGCCGCCCACCAACGTCAAGACCAAGCCCTGTTTGGGATTGTACAAGGGGGTGTATATCTTGATTTGCGCTCTCAAGCAGCTATTTCTCTGCGAGAGTTAGATTTGCCGGGATACGCTATCGGGGGTGTTAGTGTAGGTGAACCGCCAGAATTCATTGCTCGTGTAGTACAAGCTACTGCACCCCTACTACCACCAGAAAAGCCCCGGTACTTAATGGGTGTTGGTACATACCGCGAAATTGCCATTGCAATTGCATCGGGAATTGATTTGTTCGACTGTGTCATTCCCACGCGTTGGGCTAGACATGGAACCGCAATAGTACAGGGCGATCGCTGGAACCTGAAAAATGCAAAGTTTCGTGAAGATTTTACGCCAATAGATGAAACTTGCCCTTGCTACACTTGCCAAAACTTTACCCGTGCTTACATTTCTCACCTAGTCAGAGCACAAGAAATATTGGCTTACACTTTGTTAAGTATCCACAATATTACTGAGTTGATTCGATTTACCCAAAAGATACGAGAGGCAATACTGCACAATACCTTTGCTACCGAGTTTGCTCAATGGCTGACTCCAGGAGAAGTCGAGAGTGACAACTTTAGTGATTGGTAATTTTTTGGCAACTAACCATTAACCACCAACTACTAACTACTGACCCGTGTTAAGATATTTCTCAATTCTGAAAGCTGTGTTGGATAAGTGGATTTAATAAATATGGAAGCAGCACTGTTGTTAGCAAAATTACCCGAAGCTTACCAAGTTCTCGATCCATTGGTAGATGTCCTACCAATCATTCCCGTCTTCTTCTTGTTGCTGGCTTTCGTATGGCAAGCAGCTATTGGTTTTAGGTAAACCAATCGACCCAATATTAAGCTCAATACTCCCTGACCCCGGTTGCTACTGAGAGCCGGGTTTTTTTGTAGAATTAATTATGTAAGTAAAGTTGATACTTCTTAACAAAATGTAATACATTAATATAGTAGGTAATAGATTCAAAGAATAAAGCCGGAAGTATAAAGGATGAAGCCTTTACAGATAAAGCTGGGAGGTTGTATCTGATGAAGGACGAAATAGCAGGTTTTTATCCTTTACCCTTTATCCATGACACTTTTCTGGTCAAGCTTACAGTAATCGAGGTATAAAATATGGGTAACATTACATTTGTGAAAGAAAACAAAGAAATCGTAGCAGCCACTGGTGCGAACTTACGAGAAAGAGCTTTACAAAACAACGTTGACATATACAAACTTTTTGGCAAAATGATGAATTGTGGAGGCTACGGACAGTGCGGCTGCTGTGTAGTTGAGATTGTTGAAGGATTGGAAAATTTATCACCCCGTACAGATGCAGAAAACAAATTATTGAAGAAAAAGCCTGAAAACTTCCGTCTTGCTTGTCAAACTTTAGTGAATGGGGCTGTCAGCGTTGTAACAAAGCCATAACCAGTATCTTAGTTGCTGAGTAAAATTACTCTTGCCACGCCAGAAGAACACTAGTACAAAAAGGCTAAAGTATGAAGGCTAAAGGATGAAAGTAATACGCTTACACTGCAATCTTTACAATCATTTGCAATAGTAGCCTGATTTTTGCCGATGTGTACTAGTTCAAGATAGTGGTATCCTAAAATTGTTACCTGGAGATTTTAAGAGAGGGAATCTTTCCATGCAAGTTAATGATTTAGGGTTTGTAGCGAGCATTCTGTTCGTTCTAGTACCCAGCGTTTTTTTAATAATCCTTTACATCCAAACTGCTAGCCGCGAAGGCAAGAAAAATTAGTCATAATTTTTTTAAGCAACACAAAAACCCCTGCGTTTATAACGTAGGGGTTTTGACTTATCAACCACTAATGTGTCTACTTTACTTAAGCAACCGTCCGTGCTAGCAACACCGGACAGTTTGCATTCACTCGAACGTAGTCAGACAAAGATGCACCCAGAAGCCGGTCGATATCTACCAAACTCTTAGCAATTGAGGGACGTCGGTCGGGAGAACCAAGCAGCAATAAATCTATCTTCCACTCGTCTGCCAAACGACAAATTTCTTCACCAGGTTTACCGGTACTGGTGACACAACGAACTGGAATGCCGTATTTTTTAGCTTCTAGAGAAGCTGCGGCTAAAATAGAATTTTGTTCCGGGCTAACTTCAGCCAAATCAGATGTTTTGCCACGCAAATCTGTATTAATATTAGCTAAGAACAACTCTCCTCCCTTAATATCTCTGAGGAGGAATAGAGCTAAAGTCAAGCAGTGTTTGGAAGCATCTGAGTTATCCATTGCTACCATAATGCGGTTAATTCTTTTGACATAAACGTCATCTTTAACCAGCAACATGGGACGAGAAGACAATTGGAAAACGTACTGACTGACTGAGTTCGACAAAATAGATTGCAGGCGCTTTAGACCACGGGAACCCATAATAATTAAGTCAGCATCAATTTCGTCAGCAACCTGACAAACTACAGCTTTGGGGTCACCTTGACGCAAAATAGAGGACACCTGACTGGGATCTAGGCTCAAATACTGAATGGCATTAGCCAGAATTTTGCCACCTTCTTCCCATTTAGCGGTCATGCTTTCAGCACTCACTTGGTCGGGAACAACGTGCAAAACTGTTACTTTTGCTCTTTGAATTGATGGCACGTCCTTTAAAGTTTTGAGCATTTCTTCCGCGTGCCCTAATCCAGAGACTGCCAGCAAAATTTTTTCTATCATCTTAGATCTTCGGATTGTTCAGGTTGCCTGGTTTACTAGCTAATAGTTAGTGGTTAGTGGTTACTAGTTAGTGGTTGTTAGAACAATTAACGACTAACTACTAACGACTAACTACTAACCGTTAAGTTTTTTTACACCTAGTTGCTGAAATGTTTAACTAGGCTTTGATGATTTAAGCTTACTATCAATTTTGGCTCATGAACTTTATGAATGGTTATTAAATTTATTAGTTGTAATCTATGTTTACTCTTTTTAATTAGAACAAAGTTAAGTAATGCAAAGAGAAACTACACGTAAAAGATAAATTAAACTTTTAGTTTTTATATAATTTAATGATTGCAATATCACTCGCAAGGTGATATTTATCTTGCACCATTGTCTCAAGAGCGAAAATCAAAGCCCAAAAAGCCGATCCCGATAGTAGGTAGAGCTAAAGCCCACCAGCTATTATTAGCGAGCATAGCGTTAATGACTAATAGCTCACCCCGTCCCAAATTCGCTCCGGGAGGTTCGCTTCCGCCTTCGCCAGTTACATTATCGCCAAGCGCAATGCCAATGGTGCAAGATATGATTGATTTCCAAGGTAACGAAACACCTATTGCAAGGCTTGGCTATGGCTACGTGCAGCTACACAAACGAACCAGCAGAAATGCCTTTTGCTATGTAGGAAGGATATTCCGTAATTTGATAGGGACGAGATGAAATGCTGGCATTAGTATAGGTATACCAATACCAAGCGTTTGTATCTACTAAAAATATGTCTTCTTTTTTTGGAGTGTCAGACTGGAGATTAACTACCTCAGCCTGAACTGTGTAGTTAACTGGCATTAAAGGGTATTAGCCTGCTCGCTGATGACTTGGTCTAATCTACTACGGAATTCAGGGTCAGAGTAATACCGTTTTGAATTATCTATGACTAGCTTGAGTATTTGCTTGCCAACTGGGTTAAGGTTAGAAACCTTCAACAAGCGATTGAGGTTTTCCGGTTTGATATCTCTAAGTAATTGCCCAATAGCAAAGTTGAAAAATGGAGAGGCAAATATTTCCACTCCTGCAAAGTCCAGTTCTACAGGTTGGTCTGCTTGCAATTCTGGATGAATCAAAGCATACACCTTTTGACCATCCCCAGGTGTAATACAGTTTTTGCCTACTAGGGTTAGGATTTCATGTTTCATAGTCTCGACCTCTCCCTTAAAACAACGGCTCATCATCCTGTTCAAGCTCCAAGGCATAATACGATTCGTCGCATAAGAGTGTAATGTTTACCAGTGTTCCTTCAAAAAAACTTTGATTATATGGTTAGCTGACATCTTGCACCTTCTCAATAAAGGGGCGGTGGGCTTTAGCCCTACCTACGAAAATATAACCTTTTCAGAAAATTAGATTTACTCACCCGCAACAGCGAGGATTTCAAAAGTAAGCTTGCACTTATTATCATTGATGAAGCACATGATTCATCTGCCGCAAATCCTAGAAGTCTTAGACAGGAATTAATCTACTCAAGATTACTAACTATTGCCGAAAAAAATCACGCTAGAGTAATTGGAATTTCAGCAGTTATTAACAATGCTGGTGATTTTGCCCAATGGCTTTCTGGAAACGAAAATAATGTTGTCAAAATAGATTGGAGACCGACAAAACAACGATTGGGCTTCTTGCAATGGAGTCAAACTACAAGAGCAACAGTCTGTTATTTGCCTCAAACGGGAGATTATCCATCTGATGATTTCTTTGTGCCATTGCCTTTCTTAAAAAAAGAATGCAGTATGAAGAAGTCAAATGGCAAATTTCATAAACAAAATGTTGTTGTTGCAGCGCGGCTGGCTATGTATTATACGCAAACTGGCTCTACCTTAGTTTTGACTACAACTAAACCTATTGTTGAAACTATTGCTGAGTGTTTAATCTCGCTTTTGCAAAAGCAGCCTTTAGCAGTTTCACCAGAAATACAACAAATTGTAAATGAATGCACTGAATTGCTTGGCTCTGAGCATTTACTTGTAAAAGCTGTTGCTCTCGGATTTTGTTATCACCATGCCGAACTCCCTAATGTTGTTAGGCGGCGTATCGAGAATGCAGTGCGCGATAACATCATTCCACTCATTGTTTCTACAACCACGTTGTCACAAGGCGTTAATCTTCCAATCAAGAATGTAATTGTTCATTCTTTGTCAATGCACAATAAGATTAGCATGGCTCAGTATGCTAATGCTGTCGGGCGTGCAGGTCGAGCAGGCTCTGAGACAGAAGGACACATTATCTTTTGTGACAGAAACGATTTAGAGATGGTTCGCCAGGAAGTAACAACAGAAGTATCAGAAAGCTTTATTGTTTCGGGCATAAGGCATTTGACACAGTCTAGGTTATTCTCGCTTGAGACAACTGAAGATTTTCTCTCACTGTCGTCTTATGATGTATTTAAAAATCTTCCAGAACTAACAGAAAGTTTAAAGATTGATAGCATTGATCCACTGATAGGCTGGCTTCAGGGTAAGGACTATAAAGAATTAGCAGATTTATATTTTGATGGTAAAACGGAAATCGTTGTCAAAAAATTGGAGAAAGTAACTCATGCCTTTTCTTGGGGATTTAACTCACTTATCAGACATCTTAACTTTTATCTAAATCGTCAAAATATCCCTAAAATTTTCAATAACCTAACCTCATTTGTAACGCATGGTGTATCAACTACCGCAGCAGTTTATGCAATGAGTTTAGGCGTGCATGACCGTCAATTTGCTATTATTATAAGCAAAACTTATCAAGCTATTCATTCTGAAACAAATTATTCAACATTTAAGGAATGGCTGTTTAATCTAGAGTTCGGACAATGGGTTGAAATACTGCAAGCACATACGGGAAGCAGTCGGAAAATCGAAGAGTGTTTCGATAATATCCAACGTAAACAGCAAACACTACAATCTAATCAGAAAGTTTTTGATTGTATGTTCATTAGTGTTGACAATTCTGCGAATGTTGATAGCTCAATTCAGTTAGATGAACTAATTCTTGTCGAGTTTAACGATGATTTATGGATGACGACCTACGATTATCAAAAATATTGGCAGTTGTCTGGAGTCAACATTGATAAACTTAAGCAGTTCAATCGACAAATGCAAGACATAATAACACAGCAAATTGATTTCCAACAGTCAACAGTCAAGATTTCAGTACATTAACAGCGTTTCATTGTAGCGATCTGCCCAATTAAGCTGCTCTGTCCTGTGAGTACAAATACTGCTGAAATCCGATAAAGACTTCACTGATATTCGCAACGCTTCCCAGTTCTGCAACAGCATCACGAACGGTCTGATAGTTCAACTCTAACAGTTGAGGTAATTTAGTGCGATCGAGTTCTCTCACCCCAGCGTTGATGTATTGTTCATTAGTTCGGCACGGGTTTCGGCTTCGTTCATATTTCGCTCATCTCGATTTGCTTTAAAACACTTTTTTATTGATTCTGCAAGGGTTTGAGGATTTGAGAGTGACTCACTTCGATTTGCGTTAAAACACTTTTTTATTGGTTCTGCACGAGTTAGAGGATTTGTGTTAAAACACTTTTTTGTTGATTCTACAAGGGTTTCAGGATTTGAAAGTCAGTTATCGCGATTTGCGTTAAAACACTTTTTTGTTGATTCCGCAAGGGTTTCAGGATTTGAGAGTTAGTTATCGCGATTTGCGTTAAAACACTTTTTTGTTGATTCTGCAAGGGTTTCAGGATTTGAAAGTCAGTTATCGCGATTTGCGTTAAAACACTTTTTTGTTGATTCCGCAAGGGTTTCA